>JAKPKU010000047.1 GCA_029553545.1 Candidatus Cloacimonadota bacterium | reverse complement strand
CGAACAATTCAGTAACATTATGGCTTTTTTACCTTTTTACCTTTTTAAAAAAACTGCAGACTTTGTCTGCATAAATCCATGTCTCAGACATTGCAGCGTGTGAGCGAAGCGAACCGTACTGCATGGCTGAGACATGGATTTTTGTGTCATGAAAGAAGGGAAATGAGCAGTGAATTTCATCGAGCAGTTTACGAATTTGCTGCGCCAGCAGCGAATTCGTCGCGCCAAAAATGTATAAAGGAGGTGTTTGGATGATAAAGGTGTTTTCCATGGCTTATGATTTTGATAATGACGAATTTGATGATGAAGAACTGGCTAATTTTGTTGCCACCCATCGTGTCAAATACATCCGAAAAGAGTTTTTTGTAACTAAAGATATATCATCTGTCCCCTTGACACAGGATATGGAACTGTATTGCAAGTGCTTTAAAAAGTGTATTTTTAAAAAGAAGTTGCAACTTCCTTTAAAAAAACCTTTCACGAATGTGAAAGCTCCTAACCCGCAGCGTAGCGAGGACCCTAACCTTCGACGAAGTCGAAGTACCTAACCTTTTCGGAGAAAAGCTCCTAACCCGCAGCGAAGCGAGGACAAAAGGTGTGTTGTTTAAAAAAGAAATGTAAAATTAGTGTTTGTAGGATATGGAACAGTTTGTCAAAGACTTTAAAATCAAGTGAGTTGCAGTGCGTTGTAAGTGTGTTGTAGTGTGTTGTTAAAAAAAAATGTATAATTAGCGTTTGTGTGCCATGGAACCGTTTGTCAAAGGCTTTAACCCTAAGTGAGTTGCAGTGCGTTATAGTGTGTTGTTTAAAAAAGAAATGTAAAATTAGTGTTTGCAGGTTATGGAACTGTTTGTGTATTGTTGCTGTGTGTTGTTAAAAGTGAGCTGTAGTGATTGTGTTAAAGGGGCAGGTGTTTTGACACAAAGATGATTACAGACAATTACCTTAGCTTCGCTGCACAACTAAGGATAGTTGTGGGTACGTTTAAAAAAATCTACCGTTTTTTTAAACTACCCGCAGCGAAGCGAGCCCCTCATCCAATTTCACGCAGTGAAATTACCTTATTTGTATGAATATCATTTCTCAATCTTCATACAAGAATCTTTTGATTTTCATTGTTGGTGTCTTATCGAAGGGTGCCTTATGTTCGATTAATTTCATGATTTTTGTATATGAGGACAGGTTTTCATTGATTTGCAGTCTAATACTTTCGAGCAATTTATCAATTTCTTTTTGTGCAGCATTAGCAGAGATTTTTTGCAAGCCTTTTTGCAGGTCAATTACTTCATAATTTAAGAAGACGCGTGCTTGCAGCCTATTATTTGAGTAAAAGACCATTGATTCGAGCACGAGTTCATGTTGGTTAATGACAGACTCAATTTCTTCGGGGTAGATATTTTTACCACTTGCTTCGATGATGACATTTTTTATACGCCCTTTAATATAGAGGTAATTATCTTTGTCGAGTATGCCCAAGTCGCCAGTTCTAAAGAAACCATCGTCTGTAAATACTTCTGCGGTACGCTCTGGATCATTGAAATAGCCTTTCATGACATTATCGCCACGAATGAGGATTTCACCCTCTTTATGGTCTGGAGATGCCTTATCTATTTTCACTTCCATGCCAGGCACGGGTATGCCTGTAGATCTAAATTTCATCTTTGATGGTGTTTGTCCTGCGATGAGCGGCGAGGTCTCTGTTAATCCATAACCTATAGCATAAGGGAAGCCAGCCTCCCAGAGAAAGCGTTCCACTTCATAGGAGAGTTTTGCACCGCCAATACCAAAGAAGTGAATCATTCCACCAAAGAGTGCAAGTAGCTTTTTCCCTGCAATTTTGTGCAAGATTCTTCGTGTATTGGGTATCTTATAGAAAAATCTCAGTAGTTTGTTTTTAGTAAATTGTGGGTAGATTTGTATTTTAAAAATCTTTTCAATAATCAATGGTACAGTGAGGATCATTGTTGGTTTGATCTTTTGACACACAGGGATCAAGACAGATGGAGTAGGTGGGCGATCGAGATAATAGATAAATGATCCCGACATGATGGGGATGATCATGCCGATTGTACATTCATAGGTATGAGCCAAAGGCAGAATTGAAATAAGGCGATCATTTTCATCAACATTTTGTATGCCCTTTTTGGTGGCATATGCATCATAAACGAGGTTCTTGTGCGTCAGCATCACCCCTTTGGACTGCCCAGTCGTGCCTGATGTGTAGATAAGCGCTGCTAAATCATCTTCTGTTACTTTATGTTTTTTCAGTCCAATTGCTTTCATTGCCTTTTTCTTAATCTTGGTCAACTTTGCTGTTTGTTCACTGACAAACTCTCTAAGCCCCTCTTTTTTCATATAGTGAGGAATAATCTCAAAGTTTTCAATCATCACAAGTGGTATGTTTGTGCCTGTATAATCGACATTTATCTTATCAAAAAGTTGCTGTGAGACAAAGATAAGCTTGGTCTCTGAGTGTCGAATAATATGCATTATCTCATTGCTATGAAAATCTTTCAAGATGGGCACAGCAACGGCACCCATAAAGGTAATCGCCATATAAGCAATAACCCATTGTGGCATATTATCACTCAAAATAGCGACCTTATCGCCTGCAGAGATATTTTGTAGATCGAGAAAGTCAATAACTTCATTTATTCTTTGGTTTAATTGTCTGTATGTTATGGGTTTGTCTTTACCCATACCCAATGCATTGTGGTCAGGAAATCTGTCTAAAGTCCTGTTAAACATTGCTAATAAAGTGAATTCTTTTAAAGAGTGCATAATAACCTCAATTCCTCTCTTTTTTCCCTTTTATAATATGCTCTAAACTGAGCCCAAATAGTATTAATATCACACCAAAAATCTGCGCCAAGGACATAGTCTCTTTCAAAAATATCACTGCCAAGAGTGAAGCAAAGATCGGTTTTAATAAAAAAAGCATGGCAGGCATTGACGCGTCTATCTTCTCTAAACCCTTTGAATACAGGGCATAAGACAAACCTGTAACAAATAGTCCGAGATATAATATCCCATAAATATTGCTTGCTGTCGGCGCAAAGGTGAGATCTTGTCTGAAAATTACAGCAAAGACAAGCAAGACAAAGGCGCCAATAAAGAAAGAAATACAGTTGAACGCTATCGAACCATAGCGATGCGTATTTTTCTTTGCCAGCACGGTAAATAGTCCAAAGGTGATAGAAGCTAAGACGGCATATACCACACCTAAAGGCATATTTTTAGCGGGATTAAGGTCTCCACCAGTATTGCCAATCACCACAATCACCATACCAATAATGCCCAAAATCATGCCAATGATACGATATTTACTGATTTGCTCTTTTAAAATCATGCGGGCAAAGATGCTGACAAAGATAGAGTTGGAACTGATTATTATCGCTACAATGAGTGCCTTCCCATAAAAAATAGCAAGCTGCAATAAAAACATACTGATAGTAATATTTAGGATTCCAGGTATCGACATAGCAAAAAAGTCGCTTAATTTGAGTCGAATATTCTTTCTCTTCAATTGAAAAATGGACGGAATTAATAAAAAAAGACTACCGATCATGAACCGGTAAATTGTGATGTTTAAGGGGCTAATGCTTGAATCAATAAGCTTCCCAGCAAACTCAACAGTTGAAAAGAAAAATATAGCAATGACGCTATAAAAAAAGGCTAATACCATTTATACTCCTTAATAGAATTAATAATAAGATTAGCATAAATAAGTCAAGCAAAAAGTTGAGTGTTGCTCAAATAGATATTAAAAGTGCTATTTTCTCACCCATAGCGAAGCGAGAATTAAAAATTGTACTGATAAAAAGAATTTGCAACTTCCTTTAAAAAAACCTTTCGCGAATGTGAAAGCACCTAACCCGCAGCGTAGCGAGGACCCTAACCTTCGACGAAGTCGAAGTACCTAACCTTTTCGGAGAAAAGTACCTAACCCGCAGCGAAGCGAGGACCAAAGGTGTATTGTATTATTTATCAATGATATGCCTATGTGACTCCCTTTGGATTCCTCTTGCTATCTTGGAGAATGCAAGGTAATCTAATAGGAATCTAAGGGGAGTGTAAAGGAG
>JAKPKU010000045.1 GCA_029553545.1 Candidatus Cloacimonadota bacterium | reverse complement strand
CAAATGTCAATATTCTTTTTACAATCCTTGATATATTTCTTTTGTTTTATTTAGTTTATCGCTTACTTCCAGTTCTTTTTCTTTTTCTTTAGCAACAACTTCTTCTTTAGCATTGTTGATAAAATTACTATTAGAGAGTTTCTTTTGAATGGTAGAGAGTTCGGCTTCAAGCTTGGTGATTTGTTTGGTAAGTCTATCTTTTTCTGCTTGAACATCGATTAACCCAGTCAATGGCAAGAAGATCTGTACATTCTGAGCTACTGCAGCAAGTGATGATTTTGGCTTTTCAATTGATACAGCCACTGTAGCTTGTTTTACTTTTGCCAGCTTTTTTAAATAGCTCTGATACTCTGCAAAAAGCATTACTTGGTCATTATCAACACATTTGATTGTTATTTCTATTTCCAATCCTGGAGAGAGATTTACTTGCTTTCTCAGATTACGAATAGCGGTGATAGATTCCATAATCAAAGCCATATTATTCGTGATTTTATCATCAATCATAGCCTCATTAAAGAGAGGGTACTGGGCAATAATAATCGCCTCTTCGTTCATTGGATAATACTCTTTGATAATCTGCCAGATCTCTTCAGTAATAAAAGGCATGATTGGGTGTAAAAGCCTCATTGCCTGTTGGAATACCTCAAGCAGTACCCATTTAGTTGTCAATTGGACATTTATATCAGAATCTGAATAAAACTTCTCTTTAGCAATTTCAAGATACCATGAGCAAAAATCATCCCAAATAAACTGCATCAGGTTTTGAGCTACATCATTGAATCTCAAGTTTTCATAATCTTCTCTACTCTGCTTAATTGTTTGATGTAGCCTGCTGATTATCCACTTATCAGCTAAGTCCAGCTGCAAATCTTCTTTCTTGGGCAAGCCATCTATCTTCTCTATATTCATAATCATGAATCTAAAAGCATTCCAGATCTTATTACAAAAGTTCCTACCCGTCTCAAGAATAGCATTTGAATAATAAGAGTCTTGCCCTTTTGGCGTATTAAATATCATGCTAAAGCGCAAGGCGTCTGCACCAACTTCTTCGATTATGTCAATTGGATCAGGTGAATTACCGAGAGATTTACTCATTTTTCTGCCAATCTCATCACGTACTATACCGTGCAGTAAAACAGTGTCAAATGGTATTTTATCTTTAAATTCTAAAGTTGCCATTATCATGCGAGCAACCCATAAATAAATAATCTCTGGCGCTGTAATCAAGAGTTTGGTAGGCAAAAAGTAAGATAAATCTTCTGTCTCTTTAGGCCAACCCATAGTTGAGAAGGGCCATAACCAAGATGAGAACCACGTATCTAATACATCTTCATCTTGTTTAAAGTTAGTATTATTACATTTAAGACACTGAGTAGGGGTAGTTGAACTTACTATCATTTCACCGCATTCTGTACAGTAATAAGCGGGTATTCTGTGCCCCCACCATATCTGACGGGAAATACACCAGTCACGAATATTCGTCATCCAATGCATATAAACCTTAGTCCAACGTTCTGGATAAAAACTGATCTCATTATTTTCGACAACTTCTATTGCTCTCTTTGCCAGAGGCTTCATTCTTACAAACCATTGATCAGATAAATATGGTTCTATCACTGTATCACAACGATAACAATGTCCAACTGCATGGGCGTGATTCTCAGTTTTTTCCAAGAGGTTTTGTTCAGCAAGCATCTCCAAGACTTTCTTACGGCAAGTATATCTATCCAAGCCTACAAAGTCTTTACCTGCATGATCGTTCATTACAGCTTCTTCATCCATAACAATCAATTGCTCCAGATTATGCCTTAAACCTACTTCAAAGTCATTTGGATCATGGGCAGGAGTAATTTTAACACAACCACTACCAAACTCTTTATCAACATAATCATCAGCAATAATAGGTATAACCCTATCTGTGAGTGGTAGGATTAGTTTTTTGCCTATTTTATCTTTATATCTTTCATCTTGAGGATTAACGGCTACAGCAACGTCACCGAGCATGGTTTCAGGGCGAGTTGTAGCGATAGTAAGGTAACCACTTCCATCTTCATAAGGGTATTTAATATGCCAGAGTTTGCCTTGTTCATCATTATGTTCTACTTCGTCATTTGCCAGAGCAGTGATGCAACGTGGGCACCAGTTTATTATATATTTTCCTTTATAGATTAAGTCTTTATTATACAGGTGAATAAACACCTCTTTTACCGCTGTAGATAAGCCCTCATCCATAGTAAATCGCTGACGCGACCAATCACAAGATGCGCCAAGCTGCTTGAGTTGCTCAATGATGTGTCCGCCTTTTTCTTCTTTCCATTGCCAGATACGCTTTACAAGCTCATCTCTGCCAATATCGTGCCTGCTTTTACCTTCTTTTGCAAGCTCTTTTTCAACCATATTTTGAGTAGCAATGCCTGCATGATCTGTGCCAGGTATCCATAGTGTAGGTTCCTGATTCATTCGATGATAGCGAATAGCCACATCCTGCAAGGTATTGTTTAAAACATGCCCCATATGTAAGATACCGGTTACGTTTGGCGGTGGTATCAGTATAGTAAAAGGTTTTTTATTCTTATCAATTATTGGCTTGAAGTATCCATTCTCTTCCCAAAAATCATACCATTTCTTTTCGATCTCTTTTGCAGAATAATGCTTGCTAAGTTCCATGTTTTCCTCAATTATAAGTAATTTATTTTTTTTAAAAAGTGTTGATGTGACCAAAAGCAGATAGGAGGTAATTCATTTTGTTTAAAGAATACGGCTTCTTGTGCATCATCACCAGCTTGCAATTCTCCACCTACCCCTTTCATCAAAAAACCAAATGACAAAGTTCTAATATAAATTGGTGAATAACCAGTGTAAAAATCGATAAAAGAGTCAACTTCTCCAATTATTCCTGTCTCTTCAAATAATTCGTCTACAGCACACTCTTCTGGAGTTTGCCAGAGCTCTATATAGCCACTTGGCAAAGCCCATTCATCAGCATGCGGTGAAAACTTCCTCTTTACTAATAATAGCTCATTGCTTTCATTTATTAGCACACACGCAGATGCAGGAACAGGGTTTTTATAATAAATCCAACCACAGTTCGGGCAGTGAGGTCTTTCTTTTTGCTCTCTGTCGTTTTGCAAAATGAGCTTCGTACCACACTTTATACAGTTATTTACATTTCTATACATTCTTTTAAAATCATCCATAAATGAACAATTATTATAAATATCATATCTGTCAAGAGTTTTTTTGAGCTTAAGCTTTTCACAATAAATCCAACTCAGTGAAAAACTCAATACATCAAAAAGATGGATTTAGATATGAAGTTTATCTCGTTTTTTAGCAGGTTAATATCAGAAGTTACAACTTTTCAAAAATGTATATAATATTGTAACTCGGCTTCTTGTTTGATCTTTTTTTATAATTAAACATTTTTTTATTGACATTTCCATCTATCCTTATACAATTTCTATTGGAGGCTTTTGAAAGAATATGAAACAAATTGTTCAATTAGCAAAAACGAGCTGGCAAGAAAAGCACTAAAGAGTTAAAACACTATGATAATCAATTATATTATTAAAAGATTCAAAAAGTGGTATGTGCTTTTATTCTTTGCTTTTATCATTGCTGTATTATCATACTCATTACAATACTTTGAATTTTTCAAGCTTGTAGAGATAAAAACACTTGATTTACGGTTCAAGAGATTCCCCTTAGAGGCGCAAGCTGACAGCTCTATTGTTTTAGTTGCAATTGACAACAGTAGCCTAATCTATGCCAAAGATAATGGTGTCATGTGGCCCTGGTCAAGAGACTTTTATGCGTATATTACCAACTTCATGGCTTATGAAGGCGCCAAAGCCGTACTTTATGATATTCAGTTTTATGAACCAGATTATGATAGATTAAATATCAGTTCAGAAGAAAGTGACAATAGCTTTGCGTATGCTTTACAAAATTATAATAATGTCATTCTTGGCGTGCAATATGGACAAGACAGTCTCCATGTTCCTGCTGATATTAATCGCTTTGCAATCCCAGTTTTAGATCGTAATAAGAGCTATGCAGCAAGAGTGAATGGTGCACGATTCCCTATTGAGCAATTTAGAAACAGCGTATCAATGCTCGGTGGTATCAATATTCAGCCAGATGATGATGGAGTAATCAGGCGTGTTCCATTATTTTATCAGTTGCACGACCTTTTTGTACCTCAGATTAGTTTTATTGCCGCATATAGAACTAAAAACATGGGAGCCCTTGTCTTTAATAATCACATTTTGCAAATAGATAGCCAAGATATACAATTGGATAATAACGATAATTATCAGATAAATTGGTATGGGAAAGGAGGCTCAGAAGGAGTCTTTAAGTATATTCCTTTTAAGAGTGTTATTCAAAGTGCAGCAGCTTTGGAGTATGGAGAAGAACCATCAATAGAACCAGGCTTTTTTAAGGATAAATACATTATTATTGGAGCAACTGCAGATGGATTGATGGACTTGAAAACAAGCCCTTATACAAAAATAATGCCTGGTATGGAGATTTGGGCAACCATTTTAAGCAATCTGTTGAATAATCACTATATCTATTATCTGCCCAATTTAATCTTATTTATTTACATATTTTTCATATCTTTTATTATACTATATAGCTTTGTAAAATTAAAAGCTACCTTCAGCAATTTAATTGTTTTAACCTTGCTAACTTTCAGCATTGTAGGTATTTCATTTCTTTGGAAGTACCGTATTTACTTAAATTTAATTGTGCCAATAATCGCAATTATAATCTCCTATCTCACTATTGTATTCATTTCTTACATTATGGAAGGGAAATCAAAAAAAGAAATAAGACGCGTATTCACACGCTACCTACATCCAGATATCATTGCAACGTTGATCGACAACCCTGATCAAGTTGAAATGGGGGGAGAAGAGATTGAAGCAACCGTCATGTTTTCAGATATATATAACTTTACTACTTTTTCTGAAGGTAAACACCCAAAAGACCTGGTTAAAGACCTAAATGAATATTTTACAGCAATTACCAATATAATTCTCGATAATAATGGATTACTTGATAAGTACACTGGTGATGGTTTGATGGCAATATTTGGTGCTCCTATTCCAAGAAAAGATCATGCTTATTTGGCATGTAAATCAGCAATACTACATAAGAAATTTGCTGAGGCTTTAAGCAAAGAAACCAATTCAGCATCAAGTTTATTTCATCAAAATACGAGGTTGGGGATCAACTCTGGCACCTTTGTAGCAGGTAATATTGGCTCCGAAAAGCGTATGGATTATACTGCTATAGGAGATGCTGTCAACCTTTCTGCACGATTAGAGGGGGTAAATAAGATTTACAAAACAAAGATTATCATCAGTGAGTCCTCTTATCTATTTGTGAAAGATGACTTTGTCTGTCGAGAATTAGATTATCTCAGAGTAAAAGGAAAGACTGAACCAACACGAATTTATGAACTTATTGACTTCATGGATAAAAAAGAAAATTATCAATGGATTGACACTTATAGAAGAGCCTTAAGCCTTTATAGGCAAGGAGAATTTCAAAATGCAAAAGAGATTTTTGATACTTTGACAATGCCTGAAGCTTATGATGAGGCATCTGCCACAATGTCAAAAAGATGTAGTTTTTTATTAGAAAACCCACCACATGATTGGGACGGCATTCTTACTTTATTAGAAAAATAAGACTTAAAAGGAGATAACATGAAAAGGCTTTATTTTTTTATACTACTAATGGTCGTATGCACTTATGCGTTCGCTGAACAATTGACTATACAAAGAGAAAGAAGTGTATTACGCGAGGGTCCTGGCTCATGGCACAAAGTGTTAACTGAGCTAAAAATAGGGACATCTGTCATAACAGTTGAAAACGATATTGATGACATTGATAGCGATCAATGGATTAAAGTAAAAGCGGGGAACTTAATGGGATATATCTCAGAGTCGTCAATAAAAAAGCTCCCTCCACGAACAAATACTTTTGCTGTTATGGCTAAACAAAAGACTGATTTAACGAGCTCTAAACATGGTGTTTCAGCGGGGGTTAAAGGATTTGGCGGTCAATTTAGCAAAACATTTAAAGGTGATGTCTCTTTTGTAGAGCTTGCTACATCTTATCAGCTTGATGCAAAACAATATAAGCAGTTTAAGAAAACAACTTATAAGGGCATGAATATAAAAAAGATCAAAAACTCAGTTCGCTTACCTAAACAAATACCCTCTGAATACTTCTCTTTTTCAGAAGAAGGCTTTGGCCTTGGAGTAGCATCTGCAATTGCTACACTTGGCTTGTACAAAGATAATGAACTGCATGATTACATAAACTATCTCGGTACTCAAGTCGCAGAAGCTTCAAATGCCTCTGATATAGAATTTAAATTCTTTATCTTAAATATCGAAGTGCCAAATGCTTATGCATGTCCTGGGGGATACATTTTTGTTACTAAGGGTATGATTAGTCAATGCCAAAATGAAGCTGAGATAGTTGTCGTCTTGGCACATGAAATAGCCCATGTTCTATATAGCCATGGCATGAAAGAGTTGGAAAAAAGAAAGAACAGAATAATTGCTGACCAAGCTTTTGATGATATGGATGAAGAAATACCAAGCCAAGATGAGGAGATTACTGCTACTGAAAAGGAATTAGAGGAAGAAATCTTTTCAATGTATGAAACCATTATTCAGGGGCGCTTGGATGCATATGAAAAAGAAGCCGATGAAATTGGCATGCTCTTGAGCGCAAGAGCTGGTTATAATCCTATTGTTTTGAGCAGTTTACTCAATAGAATCTATCGTCTACCATTAGACTCAAATAACCAGCATTATCGAAAAGAAAGCATCAAACAGCGCATTATTGACGTCGATAAGTTTATCGCAAAGAACAAATTTCCAGATAAGCTAATCAACAATAATGATCGCTTTACAATAATGAAAAATAGGATTAAATAACGCTATCTACACTGGGGTATGGGGCATAGGGTTTTAATCTAATTTGGTAGGTATATGAATAAAACATCGGCCTCCGTTTCGGGGGTCGAGTTATTTTAACAAATGTAAACTCGAACAAATTTTACTTTGAATGTAGATGCTCATGCATAAGCTTCAAATAATAAATTGAGAGCTCTACTTTACCTAAAAAATAAAGTAACAAAACACTTCCTCTTTTAATCTCCAAAAAGACATAATAATTCTCCTTTAGATTCTCTTTAGATTCCTATAAGATTACCTTTCATTCTCCAAGATAGCAAGGGGAATGTAAGGGGAGTTAAAGAGATAAGTATTTGAAATAATGTTATTTATAAGAATATCATGAGATTTGTAAAAAAGGGATAATATTAGACATAATAAATAGATTGTTTACTCATTTTTTATGTCTCTTTAAAAGATAAAAAAGGAAGCTTTCTGGTTAATTTCTATTTCAAGTTAGTTAGATTTATTAGATAAAAATTTCATGCAGAAGGATCTGCAATTTTACCTAAAAGAAAATACGAATATACAATGTTGGAAATATTAAAAAGCTATTTTAACAATTCATAAATAAGTTACAAGTGTTGCTCAAATTTTTTAATAAAAAAAGTATTATCATCACTTGACAAAAAGTATTATTTTTTATCTAATGCATTCAAGAAGTAATATTGGAGGGTCATGATGATAGTGGTAACAGGTGGTGCAGGATTCATAGGTAGCGCTGTTATTTCGCGATTGAATAGGGCAGGCATTAAAGATATTATTGTTGTTGATTCATTAAAGAGTACAGAAAAGTGGAAAAACCTGGTAGGCAAGCAATATTCATTATATTTAGATAAATCCGAATTGATGAGTTATCTTAATGATTTATCTTGCGAGCAAAAGGTTGATTGTATTATTCACATGGGTGCATGCTCGTCTACAACAGAAAAGGATGCAGACTATTTGATGATGAATAACTACCGTTTTAGCATCGGCTTAGCTGAATATGCTGTAAAGAATAAAGTACGCTTTATTTATGCGTCAAGCGCTGCGACTTATGGTGATGGAAATGAAGGCTTTTCTGATGATTTAGATAGAATCAAGTTGTTAAAACCATTAAATATGTATGGCTATTCCAAACAGATGATGGATGAGTGGGTCTTGCACAATAATCTGCAGAATCAAGTGGTGGGGATCAAGTTCTTTAATGTTTTCGGTCCAAATGAGTATCATAAAGGCGACATGAAGAGCGTAATATATAAATCATATTATCAGATCCTCGCAGAGGGAACAGTCAGGCTTTTTAAGTCATATAAAGATGGTTATGCCGATGGTGAACAAAAGAGAGATTTTGTCTATGTAAAAGACTGTATTGAGATTATTTATCAATTAGTTCAAAATACACAGATCAATGGTATTTATAATCTTGGCACAGGAAAAGCAAGAACATGGAAAGACCTCGCTACCGCTGTATTTAAAGCTATGAACCGTGAGCCAAATATCGAGTTCGTAGAGATGCCTGAATACCTTAGAGAGAAGTATCAATACTATACCCAAGCTGATATGCGCAACTTGTCAGAAACTGGAATCGAGCTAAAAAGCACTAATTTGGAAGATGCCGTTAAAGACTATGTGCAAAACTATTTGATGAAAGAAGACGCTCATCTTTAGGCAGAGTTTAGTTTATATTATCCCTAAAATCTTTATAAGTGATTGTTTGTCCTACTTCTATTTTGAGCTGGCGGCAAAGCCCTGCATTAATCTCAAGTGCATAAAGAGCAGGTAATTGAGATGATAAGGACTCCTCATTAAGTGGCTCACAGTTTTCTACAATAGAGACAATCTTTAAATTTGAATCTATAAAGATAATATCAAGAGGAATATAAGTATTCTTCATCCAAAAAGCTTGAGTTCTTTCATAATCAAAGAGAAAAAACATTGCCTGTTTCTCTTGCATAGAGTATCTGTACATAAGCCCCAAAGCGTTCTTTTCGGGTGTGTCAGCTATCTCAATATCAAAACTAAGAGAGTCTCTCTGACTTGTAACAATGCTCAATTCACCATGTTTTGTAAATAAGAATTCTTCTTTCTTGTCTTCATCCTGTATTTTAGCTTTGCAGGAAGTGAGGGTAAATAATATAACAAAAAAAGTTAAGAGCGATTTCATTTGCTTTCTCTGAACTTATTTATCACAGAGACAATAAAATCTGATTTTGCACTGGTATATTCTTTTCGAGAATTAGCGTAGCTGGCACACATAGTTTGCTTTATTTCCTCATATTCTTGTAAGATAACTGGCTCTCGATTGAGTATGTCTCGAAAGGCAATATGTTCTTTGTAAAAATTTGAGTTGTAATGACATACATGAAGATGATGAGTCACATACCCATTTATTTCTTTTGCTAAGAAATGCCATTCTTTAGGCTCGAAATTAGCCTTATACACCCAGCCAATGAGCTTTAGAAGAGGCATTATTTCTGTCACTTGTTCAGGCTTTACACCCAGCATAATATCGATAATCGGCTTTGCTTGGATATTGTTAATTGCTGTACTGCCAATATGCTGTATCTGAATTGGATCAATGTCTAAAACACTGAGTATTGCTTCTTTTTCAATATTAAATAGTTCGTTCCAGTGTGTGCTATTTGAGCTCAATCTTACTTGTGTGGAATTGAGTCCGATATCTATCAACTTTCCTTGTTCTAATGCTAAAAGATATTTCTTTCTCCAAAGATTTGCAGTAAAGCCACCTAAACCTGTCTTTGCAACTACTCTATGGCATGGATTGATTATGAGAATACTGTTCTTTCCCAAAGCATTGCCGACTGCTCGTGCAGCTTTGGGTCTGTTAATCTTTTTTGCCAAGTCTGAATAGATAAGCGTCTTACCATAAGGGATTTGTCTTATTTCAGACATTACTTGAAGATAAAATTCTCCATTATTGTCTTGTAAAGCAAAATCCTCTTGTGGGTTTTTACTTAAAAAGTAATTATTTAAGAATTCTTTAATCTGATTTATCAGTGGTTTGTCTTGCTCAAGTACTTGGTCAATTAACTCAATATTGGGGTTAATAACAAACAGTAATGAAGATAATTTCTTCTCAGTAATCTGAATTTCTAATACCCCTAAAGGTGATGAATAATAAAACATACTCATATCGATATCCTAAAAAAAGTGTCTTCATGTGAAGACACTTTTTGATTGTTTATTTCTTTTTAATCTCTTTTAAGAAAAGTTCGAAAACTACTGCTTGATTAGGTCCGACTTCTCCTGCACCGTATTCTCCAAATGCTAATGAATCTGGCAAGTATATTTCCCACTTAGCACCTTCTTTCATGTGCTCAAGAGCTACTTTCCAACCAGGTAGCACGTCATCAAGTGTGACAATTAAAGGTTCACCCATATCGTTTGAGTCCCAAAAGACTTTTCCTTCAGTAGTTTTTCCAACAAACCCAAGCTCAAAACTATCTTTTGTTGTAGGAATACTACCCTTACCTTCTTCTAAGACTTTGTATTGAATGCCATTAAGTGCGATGACGCCCTTGTTTTTGATATTCTTAGCAAAGAACTTTTCTTGGTCTTCTTTGTTCTTTTTGGCATCTTCTTCATGTTTTTTTAACATTCTTGCTTGAGCATCTTGCTGATAAACATTCATAATGTCAGTAATCTCATCATCTGTAAGTGCTATTCTGTCAGGGTCTTTTGAATCTTTTATGCCTCTTTCAAACATTGTGTAGTCCACTTCTGTTAATGTTGCATTAAAACTCTTACCAATTTGCAAGCCCAAACTGTAACTTAGGCTATCTTGAGCAGTTTTCAAACTAACCTTGCCGAGTGATTTGTTGCAGCCAAGTGTTACTGTAAGTATTGCAATAACAAAAACAATGAAAAGTGTTTTTTTCATTTATCCTCCATTATATTTAGAAAACACTTATTTTAAAGTATTTTCGTGGGTTCTTTTTTATATCTATCAAAAGTGAATCAACCTTTTGACTTGTTTTTAATAAATTATTATAAAGCTCTTTGTCGTTGATAATAGCGCCTGCAGTGCCTGTACTATCTGTCAAGCTCTTACTAACTTGAGTCAAATATACCATTGCTGAATCGACAATGCTGATAGTATTATTGATATTAGTTAAAGCTGTATTGGAATTACGAATAGCCAAATTTATCTCATCTTTATTATCGTGTAAAATGTCATTAATCTCTTTAGTCGAGCTATTTAAATGATGAACAATGGATTTAATTTGGTTTGGATTAACACTTGTGAGTAACTTATCTATTTTTTTGAATACAGAACTACTATTTTCGATAAATTCATTAATATTTACAATCATATCGTCAGCGTTTTCAAGCTTTGAGAAGATCTTATCAACATTCTCAGCCATCGTGTTTAAACGGTATATAAGGTCAGTAAAGCCTTCTCGTGTATATCCTATCTGCAATTCTGACAGATTGAGTATCTCTTCTCCATCTCCTGGTAAAATATCAATTTGATGATTGCCCATGATGTCAGATTCCTTTGCTATAAACAAAGTACCTTGCTTTAGAGGAAAATCTAAATCAACAAACAAGGTTGTGATAATCCCATTTTGACTTGCTTTGATCTCTTTTACTCGACCTTTTTTAAAACCATTCACTGTAACAGAATTGCCTGGCTCAAGATTGTTAATGTTATCAAATAAGACATTGATAGTCGTGTACTTATGCCTTTGGATTAGGTCGTTTAAATAAGAATAGCTAATAACAAATAAAAAGATCACAATGGCAGTAAATGCTCCAACCTTGAAACTTGTTTTCTTCCTATCTTTAAAAAACATATCTTTTAAAAACAATGACATATAATTACCTCTAATTCAATCTTACATTTACTCAATTATTGTCAATAAAAAAATTGACTTAATTAAAAGCAATTCAATGCGCCTATTATCCAACATGATTTATTCAACAAGATGCCCCTTCAAAGTCCATCCTACAGCATCTTCGACCTTGACTTTTATTAATTTGCCCACAAGAGATTCATCTCCTGGGAAAATTGTTATTTTGAAGTCCCTACTCTTGCCTGAATACTCATTTTCATCTTTTTTAGAAGGACCTTCAACATATACTTCTTTAATCTGACCAATTTGTTCTTTATACTTTTCATGTGTTATCTCTGTCTGCAGGTCAATCAGTCTCTGTAACCTCTCTAATCGTACAGCTTCTTCAACTTGATTGTTAAACTCTGCTGCTTTGGTACCAATTCTTGGTGAATATTTGAACATAAAAGCAAAATCATAGCGAATTTCTTTCATCAGATTGTAAGTGTCTTGAAACTGCTCTTCTGTTTCGCCAGGAAACCCTGCAATAACATCTGTAGTAATAGCAATATTTGGTATTAAACTGCGTAACTTACTAATCCTATTCAAATAATGTTCTGCGGTATAATTTCTATTCATCACCTTCAGTATTTCATTATTGCCAGATTGTACAGGCAGATGAATGTGCTCGCAAACCTTGTCGCAGCTTGCCATTGTTTCAATTAATTCATCAGATATATCTTTAGGATGTGAGGTAACAAAACGCACTCTACTAATGCCGTCAACTTTATTTACTTTTTGCAAGAGCTTAGGAAAGTTTATCCCTTCCCATGAATATGAATTTACATTTTGCCCAAGTAAAGTCACTTCTTTTATTCCTTTTTCACCAGCAATCTTAATCTCTTTAATGATTTCATCGACCGAGCGGCTTCTCTCTCTACCGCGTACATAAGGGACTATGCAGTATGTACAGAAATTATTACAGCCACGCATAATAGTCACAAAGGCATTTAATTCATTGCTTCTAATGGGATAAATATCATGATAAATCTCTTTGTGATTCATATCTACTGACGACACAAAGTGCCTTTTATTGTACAATCCTTCGATAATCTCTGGCAACTTAAAATAGTTATCCACACCAACTACAAAATCTATCTTTGTATTCATCTCGCCGAGCTCTTTTCCAAGCCTTTGAGCCATGCAGCCTACTACTCCAATGACCAGGTTTTTATTAGAGATCTTTCGTGCCACTTCATTTGATATTCTGCCAATCACTCTATCTTCGGCATGCTGACGTACTGAGCATGTATTAAACATGATAATATCAGCATCTGTAAGTGTATCTGTCAGCTCATAACCACTATTCTCCATAATGGTCGAAATCATTTCACTATCTGCCACATTCATCTGACAGCCATATGTTTCTATTATAAATTTCATTGAAAACCTTTTCTCTTTAATAAATTATTCTATTCCAATATCGTCCAAAATCCAATCACTTGATATCTCTGCGCCAGTAAAATATAAAAGTAATATATCATCATATGAGTAACCAAGATGCGCTTGGACTATTGCGCCAATCTGGCACATACCAACGCCATGACCAAAGCCTTTGCCTGAGATACTAAAATAGCTACCTTTATCAGTAATAGTAAAATTGCTACTCTTTGCATTATTGAATATGCGCCTGATCTCAAGCTCTCCTGATAATGTCTTATTTCCATTTGTACCAATGACTTTCATTCGATGAATCCTACCAGACTTGCCTCTTTTAATTATTTCAATACTTAAAGCTTTTCCTATTTTTAGCGTTTTCCCCAGTTCTTCTTTACTTTTTCGAAGTGACCACTGGTAAGCACTTTGATACCATTTTACATACTTGCCCCCTAAAGAACAGTATGGAACGCCATTGTCATTAGCGCGAGAATCATTAACGTGAGTCAAATAGCTTCTACGTCCACCCCAAGCATCACGTACATCCTCTGTAGACCCACCACAGCAGCTATGATATACAGCATTAATGACTTTATTATTGACAATCAATATTTGGTTAGATGTCTCTATAGCAGCACGATATGTTTTCTCTGTTTGGCTACTCAGCCCTTTATAGACTTGACAATGAGTCTTATTACACAAATCATAACCATCGCCTTTGTGCTTGCTATTGATTAACTGGTGAATTGTGTGTGTCCTTGCAGCAACAGCTTGTGCCTTTAGAGCTTCATAAGGGGCTTCTATGCCTATTTCAAAAGGTATGACACCAGCGATATAATCTTCAAGTTCAACGCTATTGATGATCTTGATGCTCCCTTTTTGAGAAGATATTAGCTTAAACATGCCATTATATCTATTACCCTCAAACTCAATTGGCTTATCAGATGCTATTGTAATTGGTAAGTAGTGGTAATTGCCATTGACCCATACACCATTACGCATCTTATTATGCTCATACTTAATCTTTAAGACATTTGAAAAGGGGATAAAAGTTGTGTCTGCTTTTAAGCTTACATAAAAGTCATTATCTGAATGCAAGACCAAAGCTTTTACCTCTTCCAGATAAACGTCTATCACTAAATGCTGATCTACATAGTTTGCTGAGTACAAAACACTAAAGAAACCCAGAAATAATAATGCAAAAAGAAGATGTGTTTTAATACACTGGTGGCTTTCTAAGATATTTTTGCTCCATTTTTAATTGGCTTTTCAGGTATTAGCACACGCAAATCATCTCCAATATGCGCAGACAGGATCATTCCTTCGGATATTTCACCCATCATCTTTCGCGGCTTGAGATTGATCAGCATTACAATATCTTTTCCTATAAGCTGTTCTGGCTCGTAATATTTGGCTATTCCTGAGAGTACTTGTATTTCGTTGTTTCCACATTGAACTTTTAGTTTTAATAATTTATCTGACTTCTTAATTTTCTCTGCATGTAGCACTTTTACAATTCGTAAATCAAGTTTCATAAAGTCATCAAAGTCAATATCTTCGAGCTTATCTTCATATTGTGGTACAGCGTCTGCCTTGTTGGCTTTTGCTTGTTCTTTTAATAAATTGATCTGTGCCTCGATCTCGGCATCTTCAATCTTCCTATACATAGTGGTAACTTCATTTATCTTTATTGCTGAGTCATTTAAAGTAAAAATATCATCCCAATTCTGTGCAGGAGCAAAAGACATCATCTCTCTGATTTTAGCGCTTCCTTGAGGGATTATTGGTGCAAATACGATGCTAATAACTTTGAGGATTTCACCACATACAAAGAGTGTCTCTTTCGTTTTTTCCTTATCTTCTTTAATGCATGCCCAAGGCTTCATTTCATCAAAATACTTGTTTCCAATGCGCGCAATATCCATACATAGCTTACTTGCCTTGCGAACTTTATATTCTCTATATTCAGTGTCAATTTCTTTGGCAATCTCTCTGACTTCTTGAATGGTTTGTTTTGAATAATCAGACAGATCGGAAGTGAATGGGATTACACCATCGTAATTCTTTTGAGAAAAAGATAAAACTCTGTTAACCAGATTACCCAGAATATTTGCCAACTCTGAGTTGACCCTTGTCTGGAAATCTTTCCAAGAAAAGTCTGCATCTTTAGTCTCAGGAGCGTTTGCAGAGAGGGTATAACGTAAAAGCTCACCATCAAAGTATCTCAAGAAATCTTCTACCCAGATAGCCCAGTTGCGGCTGGTAGATATTTTATCACCCTCTAAAGTAAGATATTCATTTGCAGGGATATCGTGAGGTAATATATATTTTTGTTTTTGTCCCATTAAGATACTGGGCCAAATAATAGCATGAAATGGAATATTATCTTTACCGATAAAGTGCACTAACTTCGTCTTTTCATCGTACCAATAATCTTTCCAACGGTCTGGCTGCCCAATCCTTTCTGCCCATTCGATACTGGAAGATATATAGCCAATAGGTGCATCAAACCACACATATAGCACTTTTCCTTCTGTGTCTGCCACAGGTATTTTCACTCCCCAGTTGATATCTCTGGTTATCGAGCGTTCAATCAAGCCATCTTCTATCCAGCTGAGTATAAATTTTAAAACATTATCTTTCCAGCTTTCTTTTGTATCGAGCCAAGCTTTAAGAGGATCTGCAAACTTAGGCAGATTCAAAAACCAATGCTTAGTTTCTTTGACAATAGGCGTATTACCGCATATTTTACACTGTGGCTTGACTAATAGAGTTGCATCAATTAGCTTTCCACAGGCATCGCACTGGTCGCCTCTTGCGCCTTCAGCGCCACAATGATAGCATTGTCCTTCAACATATCGGTCTGGTAAAAACCTCTTATCATGTTCACAATAAAGTTGTTGTGTGATATGTTCATTAATAAAACCATTATTTAGTAATTCCAAAAAAAACTGCTGTGAGAGTTCATGATGCTTTGGGCGTGCTGTGCCTGAGAAGTTATCAAACTCAACAGATATACCGTCAAAGCTTTTTTTAATAGACTGGTGATAATAATCGACAATTTCTTGAGGAGTCTTCCCTTCAGCTTCTGCTCTAATAGAAATGGGAGCTCCATGTTCATCTGTGCCACAGATATACACAACATCTTCGCCTTTTAATTTCAAATAGCGTACAAATATATCAGCTGGTATATATGCCCCAGCAACATGTCCAATATGTAATTTACCATTTGCATAAGGTAATGCACTGGTAACAAGGTATTTGTCCATTTACTCTCCTAATTTTTATACTAAGTATGTATTGATTAATCTTTTTAATTCAGACATGTTAAAGGGTTTTGAGATAATTTCGTTAAAGCCCATTGCTTTATATGTATCTTGATCATCTTCCAAAAACATGCCTGAGGCTAAAACTGCAATAAATTCTTCGCCTTTTTGTTTCAGGGCATTATGTACTTCAATGCCTGTGGTATTTTCAAGATTCATATCAAAAATTACTAAGCCTATCTTTTCCTTATGTTCGTCAAATATTTTAACAGTTTCATCTTTTGTGTTAGCTGTAAAAAGAGGTCTATTCAAGATTTTAAACATCTCTATGCAAAGCTCGCAAAGAGTTTCGTCATCTTCAACTAATAGAGTGGTATCTTTCATATTTATACCTCAATGAATCTATTATGAATGAGGTTTATTGCCTCATTCAGATTATGATGCCCCAATAGCAAACTTAGTCCAATACCATCATTATTTAGATGATAAACTGTAATTGAATGCGAAGAAAGTACGTCAAGCAGAGATGTGATAAAATCATTGTCATAAGCTACTCGAAAGCCAGTGATAGCGATGGAAGCATAGCTTTTACCATCAAGCAATATCTCACTTTTTCCTTGCATTTCTTTGCTATTGATAATGTCAGCCTGAAGTGCTTCCAGATATTTATCTTCAACAATTAAAAAGAGATTAGATTGATAAATAAAATAGGTAAACAACTCTGTTTTAATACTTTTTAGCAGAGTAGAAAAGTCCTCTTCCAGACATTTAATCTCTATTATCCGCAAATTGTCCTTGTGTGCAATTGCTTTAACTTTGCTACATTCCATGTTTTCAACCATAGTTCCCTCTTTAAATGTAAATGATGATTTAACTTCAACAGCAATATGATATTTATATGCAAACTCAACAGCTCTTGACTGCAATACACCTGACCCTTGATAGGCGAGATAAAGCATTTGTTCATAGGAAATATGCTTATACGAGACGGCAGTTTTTACTATTCGTGGGTCAGCAGAATAAACAGCGTCTACATCAGTATATATCTCACATTTTGAAGCATTTAGATAACATGATAGTGCCACTGCACTTGTATCCGAGCCTCCACGACCAAGCGTGGTTATCTCTTTTTCCAGACTAACCCCTTGAAATCCTGCGACAATAACAAGTTTACCCTTTTCAAGTTCCTCTTTAATGCGAAATGCATTTACTGTTTGGATTCTTGCATTACCATGTATTGTGTCCGTGATAATTCCGCTTTGTGAGCCTGTAAAGGAGATCGATTGCACACCCAATTCATGTAGAGCAAGAGATAATAAAGACATTGTGATCCGTTCTCCTGCTGTCAAAAGCATATCGAGCTCTCTGGCATGCGGTTTGGGCGATATCTCTTTTGCCAAACTAATCAGCTGGTCTGTCGTCTTTGCCATTGCTGATACGACCACAACTATGCTCAAGTCTTTTTGCTTTTCTTTTGCCAGATGATTAGCAATAGCCTTGATTCTATCTATTGTAGCGACTGATGTGCCACCAAACTTTTTTACAATTAATTGCATTAACTATACTGTTATTTCAAAGTTATCTATCAACCGAGTTGAGCCAATATACGCAGCCATAAGTACACGAATATTATCCTCCAGTTGCTTTTTTATTTCTAAAGAATCTGGTTCAACAAATTCTATATAATCTATTTTGCCGCCCTTTGATGTGATATGCCTATTCATCTTTGTTATGATGGCATGAATGTCACGTTCTCCTTTATATATCATGTCTTTAGCCATTAGTTGAGCTTCGTAAAGACATAGTGCATTAATTCTTTCTTCAGGACTCAAATAGGCATTTCGTGAACTCATTGCTAAGCCGTCCTTTTCACGAACTATTGGGCATGGGCGGATATATAGCCCATAATCTAAGTCTTCTACCATTTTCTTTAAGACGGCAATCTGTTGAAAATCCTTTTCTCCCATATAAATATAAAGTGGTCTTATTATATTTATAAGTTTGGAAACTATGGTGGTTACTCCTTTAAAGTGTCCAGGTCTACTTGCGCCACAAAATTTATTAGAAAGTCCGTCAACCTCTACCCAAGTAGAGTAGCCCTCAGGATACATTTCTTCGCTCGAAGGGTAAAAAACCGCATCAACATCATATTTACTGAGCAATTCCAAGTCACGGTCTATATCACGTGGGTAAGTCAGCAAATCCTCATTAGTTCCGAACTGAGAGGGGTTTACATAGATACTTACAATTGTAATATCAGACTCCCTATTTGATTGTTCTACAAGGCTCAAGTGTCCTTCATGTAAATATCCCATAGTTGGTACAAAACCTATATTTTTAGTTTCGTAGATCATGCTGCGATATTCACGCATTTCTTGAATTGAGTCTATGACTCTGATACTGTCTTTCATGTTATCACCTTTTGTATAATTTCATTTTTTTCGTTTAAAATCACTACTTTTGGCTTATGGTCCTTTATTTCTTCTTCGTTAAATATCCCATAATTTACAATAATGACTTGGTCACCACGATGCACAAGCCTTGCAGCAGCACCATTGATACCGATAATACCTGAGCCTCTTTCCCCTTCAATAACATAAGTCTCAAAGCGGTTTCCATTTTGCACATCAAAAATCTCTACTCTCTCGTAAGCACGCAATCCAACAGCATCCATAAGATTTTGATCTATAGTAATACTGCCGTGGTATTGCAAGTCGGTCTGTGTAATCGTTGCTCTGTGAATCTTACTCAACAACAGTGTTCTTAACATTCTTTCTCCTATTATCATTTTGAATACAAGAAAAATAAAACAAGCTTTTTTGTAAATATCTTTTTTCTATTTATTATAAATAAGAGACTTTTGATTTAGAAATTTACAAAAAAAGTGAGAATATAATACCCTAATTTAAGCTAAATCTGTACTTTTTTGTCAGAAATCTATGTATTTTGGAGCTTTTTTACCTCCCTTTTGTTGGTCTATCCAAAATTTGGAC
>JAKPKU010000114.1 GCA_029553545.1 Candidatus Cloacimonadota bacterium | reverse complement strand
TTTAGAATCTCGATTATCCCTATTGTTTCAGCCGAATTTGAAAGACGGTTTGAAAGTGTTGTTATACGCGTAATTGATGATAGAAACGTGATTGCTGACCTGAGAAAGCTTGGCTTTCAAGAAAAAGCAGAACATGATTTCCTCAAAGCAATCTCCGTTTCTCAAGGTATGGTCTTAGTTACTGGTCCAACTGGTAGCGGTAAGAGTACAACCTTGATGGCAGCATTATTTCACACTATGGACCCCTCCAAAAATGTGCTCACCTGTGAAGACCCCGTTGAATATGTAATACAAGGTGCAAGACAAATCAAAATTGGGCATAAGCTGAGTTTTGACCAAGCAATTCGAGCTATTTTGCGTCATGACCCAGATATCGTTTTGGTGGGTGAGATTCGTGATAAAATCACAGCAGATATTGGCGTAAAATTGGCAAATACAGGTCACTTGACCCTCTCGACTCTACATACTAATGATGCAGTGGCAGCAGTATCGCGACTCTTTAAGATGGGAGTTGAACCATTTTTATTGGCAAATGTGATCAATATCATTGTCGCACAGCGTTTGGTAAGAAAGATTTGCCCCGAATGCCGTGTGCCATTACCTCAAGAAAAATATAATAGTGCTTTAGCTCTCGGATTGACAATGGAAGATATTGAGCAAGGGCGCGTGTGGGATCCAGGACCTGGTTGTAAAAAGTGCAATGCAGGCTACAAGGGGCGTGTTAATATTTGCGAAGCTCTATACTTCTCGCCTGCAATCAAAAAAGCTATACTCTCCTCTGGTAATGATATTGATGAATATAAAATTAGAGAAATTGCAGAAAACCAAGGAATGCTCTCTTTGAGAGAGTCTGGATTGGATCGAATACGCAATGGATTGACCAGTTTGGAAGAAATCATCTATGCAACCTCGGAGGATTAAATCATGAATATGGGGCAAATGCTATTGGTATTATTAGGCTTGGCGCTGTTTTCAACCATAATAATGTCCTATTATAATGTCTTTACTAATCAAATCGATTGGATTGAAAAAAATCAAATTCAAAAACAAGCACTAAGAATAATAGATTTTGAATTTCAAAGAATAGAATCACGCGTTATTAGCGGTACGCGTATCAGTAGCATAATGCCTGAATATCAGGATTTCTACACGGCTGTTGACACCTTCTATATAAATAACCTGCCCTATAAACTCTATATGCGTGCTCAACCATCGCATGCAACAGGTGATACAATGTTTGTACCTGACCCTCCACAATATATGAAAATGCACGCCAGAGTTGTCACACAAAGAGGAGTTGGCGATTCGGTACAAGTTGGTATGATTAACGTTTCGGTAAATAAGATCTTTGGTGATGTGTTTTCGATGGATTAAAAACAAGGGATAATTCATTAAATTGCATAAAGTTCATTAGGAGCTATGAATGGCATTCGCTAAGCAAATAATTCTATTTTATACGTTCTTGTTGAGCAGAATTGAGATTTTTGTTTTTTCTGATAAAAAGCTGAGTATTTTCTTAAATTCTTACCTCAGTCAGGATGGATTTATGAAAACTTTATTAGACTTGTTAAAAAAAATTAGTCCTATAAACCGCATAGATACGCCATTTGTAAAAATAAGTAAAAATAGTTTTTCAAAAACACCGTTTTGTAAGCCCTATATATATGAAGGGGCATTGTTTTTTTTAAGTAAATATATTAAGTGCGTATATATGTCATTGGTTAATCTTTTAAAAAATAGCAGAGTAAATGTAATGAGCAAGAATAATCCTGCCTTCAACACTCTGCATTATACATTGGAGTATTCATGGGTTCTCTTTTAGACGCAGTTGGAGCGATTTTTGTAGGTTCTATGGTACTTGTAACCATCATCGTGTCTATACTCAATTTTCAGCATTTGAATTATAATATCACTACCGTGACAAATCTGACGAATATCAGTGAAAAGATCTATCGTGTATTTGACCAGTATTATATGGCAAATGTAGAAGATATCGTGCTTGTAGAACCTAATCATTTTTCTTTTCATGCAAACCTTGAAGGAGGGCAAAGAAAATTAGTGGAGATAATAATAGATAATGAAAAAGAAGGGGTAGGTTTTCCCCTGAAAGTAAGGACAACAGACATTGCCACAGGTGAAGTCAAGTGGGATGCGGGATCTTATATAATCGCAGAACATGATATCTTTACCTATTACAATCGTGACATGCAAGAGGTCGCCTCGCCTGATAGTGTAAACAATATTAAGATGAAATTAGGCTTTGTTGAAAAAGGTTGGAAT
>JAKPKU010000110.1 GCA_029553545.1 Candidatus Cloacimonadota bacterium | reverse complement strand
AATAAAGGAAGTGCTAATTTCTCCCATTGAAATAGCCATTGATTGAAGTTCATTCCAAGTGCCTCTAAAATCAGGATACTTTTTCTTTACAATAGCAACAACTGCATCAACTTCAAAAGGAATATTTTCTTCTTTAAGCTTTTGACATATCTTTGTGCATACTTCTTTGATAGGTGGTTTAATTCGAAAATTTAAACATCTACTCTTAATAGGTTCAATCATTCTTTCAATTCGATTACATGCAAAAATAAATCTACAAGTTAATGAACCCGTCTCCAAAATATCCTTGAGAGCATCCATTGCTTCTGGCGTAAGTCTATCGGACTCATTGATAATAACAAGTTTGATTTGATTCTTAAATATTCTTCCTGATTTGGCAAATGGAATAATTTTTTCTCGAATATTTTCAACCTTGTTATCTGCACTGCCATCAATATAACAAACAGTGCAGGGGATGGCATTTACCAATACGTTGATAATACTTCCCTTTCCAACTCCAGCACTTCCATACAACATTAGATGTTGAGGAAGTTTCTGTTCCTCAATAATCTTTTCAAAATATATTCTCAAATCAGGCTCCAAAATAAGATCGTCCATTGTCTGTGGACGATATTTTTCAAACCAAACATCATTAATCTTTTTATCTAATTCCAAAGCATTCATTCAATTTCCTCCAGTCAGTGTTTTTGTTCCAACTCTTTTTCATTATATCACACCCACCAAAATTTGGCAAGCGTCAACTTTCTTTAACTTCTTGAGGGTTGCCAAAACTGGATTTGTGTGGTATACTGGTAGAAACAGTTTGAGACCCAGAGGTGAATTTAATGGAAGATGTAGAAAAGAAACCGAAAAAAATGTATTTTGATGAAAAAATGGCTCAAGAATGTGTTCTTAGATATCAAGAGAGTAAGGACATGAATGATCTTGCACCATTATACCACCAATTTGTGGCCCAGGCAAATGGGATGTTAAATAAACAATTTTATGCTAATGACCTAATTAAAGATAACCGGGATGATGCCATTGCTTATGCTATCTATGAAATATACAAATCCCTTCAAAGA
>JAKPKU010000240.1 GCA_029553545.1 Candidatus Cloacimonadota bacterium | reverse complement strand
AAGCGCACCAGTTCCTGCTCCTAGTGCTGCACCTTTAGCAACATCTACTAATGATTTATTTTCTTTTAGTTCTTCTCCTGCACCATATGCTGCACCAATCTTTGCTCCTGGACCTGTTGCAATCCTCTTAATTAAGCTTTTTCCTGCAGTTGATGCTACTTTGCCACCAGCACCTCCAATACCAGCTGCTATTGTCTCAAGGCCTGTTCCAGCGACTTCTTTAAATGTCTTTGGTGCTTCTAATTCTCCAAGTACTCCTGCATTAACTGTTGTCTTATAAGTTTTAGGAAGTTCTTTCTCAGAGCTTTCTTTAAAAGTATTCATTATTTGCTTATACTCTTCGCTATTTTGTTGCCCTTGGCTTTCTAGTTCTTTAGCTCTTTTGTATAGTCTTGTTGTTTCATCTATTTGAGCTTTTACTTCAGCTTCCTTTGGAGCAGATACAATGTTTCTTATTGTTTGAATTGCTTGAGCCGGTGCGACAACTGATTGAGCTATTGGCTTTACAATGCTTTTAGCAGTATCTCCAAGAAATGAAGCTACTCCACTTAAAAATCCATTTTCTGTTTTAGTAGGTTCAGTTGTTTTAACAGCTTGAGTTTTTGCCATTTCAGAGGTTCTTCTTTTCTCAAGTTCTGCGATCTTCTCTGGAGTGTATCCTGCTTCTCTTAATTTTTTATATTGTTCAAATGTCAAAGCCATATTATTCTCCAACTATTTTTAAATAATTTTGATATTCTTCATCAATTGAATCGCCCTCTGATCCAGTTGAAGTTGTCGTGCTTCCTTGTAAATTACTGATTACCTTTTCCCAAGAAGCTTTAATTCTATTCAATTCTTCTGCCATATCTTTTGCTGATACATTGTATCCTATTACTCTTCCATTTTTATCTTCAACTTTCCATCTTCCAATCTTTGAAAATGATGCCGCAATAATTCCTAATTCTCTATCTGATAATGCTCCAAATGTTGCACCATTAGCTTTTGCATCAATTAAACTTTTAATTGT
>JAKPKU010000229.1 GCA_029553545.1 Candidatus Cloacimonadota bacterium | reverse complement strand
CAAATTTTGGATAGACCAACAAAAGGGAGGTAAAAAAGCTCCAAAATACATAGATTTCTGACAAAAAAGTACAGATTTAGCTTAAATTAGGGTATTATATTCTCACTTTTTTTGTAAATTTCTAAATCAAAAGTCTCATTAATGCCTTATTCAAAACATAAAACAGACGAAGTTAAAGTCTGTTTTTTAAAAAGCCTTCGTAATTATGCCTTTTTTGGAGCTGGCTCAAAACATAAAATCCTTAAAATCAGCGTAATCCGCGTCTATAAATCTTTTCCTTTCTAAATCAAAGATCTCAATTTCTAAATCAAAAGTCTCAACATTATTCATTTTTAAAAATAAAATGTAACAAATACACATTACTTAGTTTTATAAGTAATCATATACCTCCTAAACAATAATAATGCAGGGCAAAAAGCCCTGCTTTTTTTATATTAGGAGATCAATCTATCACCGATTAGTACTCTCTTTGCCTGTTTTTCTTCAGATATGATATTTGGTTTATTATACAAAGCACGTCGATAGTCAAATTCTACCACTGAATTAAAGATAATCTGATCATTGATGCGATAAAACGGTGCAAAGTGCTTAATAAAATAGTCGAGTAGACTCGCAAGCTGCTCATGAGGCAAGAAGTCCACAGCAAAGAGAAAGAAGCTAACAATATCATACTCTGTTTTACGTACATTTATCTCAGAAAAGTCTATGAGATAACACAATTCTGAAGTGAGTATAAAGTTTTTAGGGCTCGTATCATGATGCGAGAAATGTATTCTAAAATGCTTCAAATCACGGTGAAAATAGGCTAAAGTATCCAACATTTTAGTAAAGTCAAAAAGTGATTCTATCTGTGGATGATGACCGATTATTCTCTCTATGCTAATCCACCAGCCCTCATCTCTTTGCTGGCTATAGTCGAGTAATTTAGGAGTATATGCCAGCTCCAACTGATATATTAGTAGTTCGCGCATAAAGCATATTTCAGAAGTAAAGTGCTTAATTATTCTATCGGGTAAGACATCAATTCTATTTTTCATCTTTCAAATAAGCTTTAGCTTGACTGAGTATTTCTCTGTTCAAACCCAGCAACTCTGCAATCATAAATGCCGCTTTGGGAGCCTCTTTATTCATCTCCACTTCCTGCATTTGATAGTCAAAGTATTTGTGCATCTCGCCTAAATTACTCTTCAGCCAGGTAATATCATGCTCTCTCAACTTCTCATAATCTGCATCAGCAATACCCAATAACCTAAAATGCTGTGAGTTTTTATCAAGCTCTGGCGGATTAAAATGAGTTGCTGTAATAAAATTCGCTTGATCATGCGCTGTAAAATATTGAATCACTGCCTGTGAGAGGGCTGTCCCCTCTTCTGGATTAGTACCACGTGCAAACTCATCCATCAAAATCAAACCATAATGCCTATTCTCCACCAATTGCTGCAAATTTACCACCTCAAGGGCAAAGCTACTCAAGTCAGCACGATGCTCATGGGTGAGCGGACCAGAAAAGTGAATATAATCAGGGATAAAAAGCTGAGCAGTGCTTGCTGGAATAGGGATACCCAGCACAAGCAGAGAAAAAGCCTGCCCGATCGCCTTGAGAATAGAGGTTTTGCCTGCCATATTGGCACCAGTCAAGACAATGACACGCTCTTGAAATGCCACATCAACTGGCTGATAAGTTAGTCCCAACTCGATTAATTCATCTTTGAGCGCGAGATTAGTCAACTGAGCGCAATGGATCTTTGGTGACTGCTCAATTGCAGGGATACAGCACTTATTATTGATTGCAAAAATAGCCTTAGCCAGCATTAAATCGAGCTCTGCCATATTGTGAAATGCACCGATCAACTCTTTACTCTGCTCGCCAATCTTCAAGCTTATCAGTTGTCTTGCTTTTCTCTCCTCAGCAAAGAGAGAGTCATTCAGCTTGGCAATTTCTGCCTCTGCTGAGAGTATTTTGTCAGTCTTTTTCAAGACAAAGGTCACATTAGCAAAGTTTTCATAGTCAATTTTGAGCAAAGAGCAGTTCTGTAGTCTTTCTAACAAATCAGTCTTGAGACGCGAAACAGTGAGCTTTTCATTAAATTCTGCCAAAGACAGTTCATGTGTCAGCTTTCTCTTTAAGACGCTAAATTCTGCCTCTATTTGTTGTTTTAAAGCATTTATTTTCTCATGTACCATCTCTAATTCAGTAGTATAAGATGGATTCAGATAAAAAGAAGGTGTGTTCTGCTTTTCTCTATCCAAAAAAGAGAAGAGATCGGCGAAGTCATACAGTGGTATGAGTGTAATTTGATTCTTTGCTTTCAGGTAGTTCGCCACTTTTTGGTAATAGTAAATAAAATGTTTTATCTCAAAGATCTCATGTATTTCCAGCACATTACTATCGCCATTTGAGCACATTGCACTGTCTTCAATCGACTTTTTTATCCATTGAAAATAATGCAAATATGAGCCCAGCGCCGAGATAAAATCAGGATAATTACCAATTGCCTTGATCAATGTAGCAATCTTCTGATAATACTCAATTAGCCTATTTTGTTCGTCTTTTTTAAAGGATTTGAAGTTCTTATGTAGCCTGCTACCCAGTTCAGAGAAGGGCTTGATCTTTGCCAAGATCTCATTGAGCTGCAGAGCTTTTTGCGTTTGGGTATTAATAATATTTTTCATCTTTATTTATATATGAAAAAAGAGCAACGGCAGAGCGTTGCCCTTTACAATCAATTTCAAATAATCATTTCTTGTTGCATTTGTGATAAACAAACCAATAGAGAGTTGCAACGAAGAATGCTCCACCAACGATATTTCCAAGAGTAGATGCTGCTAAATTGCCCCATAAGCCATTTTGAGTGATATTAGAATCTAACATCATTCCCATAGGGATAAAGTACATATTAGCGACACTGTGCTCAAATCCTGAAGCAACGAATGCCATAATTGGCATAAAGATACCCAATATTTTGCCAGGAATATCATGAGCTGCAAGAGCCAACCAAACTGCAAGACAAACTAACCAGTTACACATAATACCGCGTACAAAGATTTGCCAGAAGGTCGCACCTGTTTTACCAGCAGCGATAGCAACAGCCTTATCAGCGATTACGCCAGACACCAAGCCTGATTGGATCATCAGCCATGCAATTAATAATGAGCCGATAAAGTTTGCTATCCAAACTACAACCCAGTTTGTCAGCATTTTACCGATAGTTGTTTCACCTGCAAGCACAGACATGAAGATAAGGTTATTACCTGTGAAAAGTTCTGCTCCTGCGATAACGACGAGCATGAGTCCAACGCTGAACACTGCTCCACCCAAGACCATTTGCAAGCCTGGGTCAACGACATTAGCCATAATACGTGTAGCAAGCTGAGCTCCAAAAGCGATAAATGCGCCTGCTAAGATTCCCAATACAAGCATTTGCCAAAAAGACAGCTTGCATTTGCCTACTCCGACTTTTTCAATCACTGATTGAGCGATTCCTTGTGGTGCATTAAAATTCATGTATCCTCCATTAAATTTTATTACGAGTGAAAATAACAAATATTTGATTAAGTGTCAACAAAAAAAAACACAAATTGTTTGCTTTTGTTATTAAGTATCGTAAATATAGTCATATAGCTATTATGAAATAATTATTATTGCCAGGGCATATTATTGGCGAATATGCTATATTTTATAAGATTTCTCCATTATTTAGTAAAAATGGATGATATTTTATCTGTCCTTTTATAAAAAAAGAATATGATTCAAAAAAGTGCTTGACTTAGAATGCAATATTGATACGCTTGAATCAAATTCATTTAATGGAGGGAATATGAAAGTCTCTAAAATGGCATTGTTAATAGGAGTATTGCTGATAACAAGCAGTCTATTTGCTGGAGGATTTGCATTGACGGGTGTTGGATCGCGTGCAACTTCTATGGCTGGAGCATTTCGTGGTTTGGCTGATGATGGTTCTGCGGTATATTGGAACCCTGCAGGTCTTGGTTTTATTGAAACAAATTCTTTTGATTTAGGTGGCACTTTTATACTACCTGGCAGCTCATGGAAAAATACAGGAACATTAACCACTACGGGCGAGTGTATTCCTGGTTATGAGCACAAAGAATATGAAGCAAAGAGCATCTTACGCAGCTTTCCATCTGGGTCTATTGTGTATGCACAAAACCCCAAACTGAAGCTTGCTTTGGGTGTTTTTGTACCTTATGGTCTTGGTGCGACCTGGGATGCATATCAGCTTCCAAGTGAGTTAGTGACTCCTCTTGGAAATGTTCCCCTCAGCTATGCAGATGGCTTTCCTAAAGAAGAATTGATGAGCTCTCTGGCAATAGTAGATATTCATCCAACCGCCGCATATCAGTTCAATGAGCAAGTTTCAGGCGGGGCAGGCATGAGTATTTATTATAGCACCATTCAATTGAAGACAATTGATTTTAACCCAGGTTTGGGCGCTGGTTATCAGTATGCACCAATCACCACAGATTTAAATGGTGGTGGCATTGGTTTTGGCATGAATTTTGGTTTACTTTTCAAGGCAAATGATGTCTTATCTTTAGGTTTCAGTGGCAAAACACCTGCTAAAATAGAGCTTGAAGGAGATGCTAAAGTACTATTATGGAAGCCTGATACAAGCAGGCTTGGCGGCAAATCCGATATCAAAGCAGACTTAAATTTACCAGGCGATATTGGTCTTGGCTTATCATATAAAGCAGATGAAAACTGGGTAATTAACATGGACTATGCTTTAACTTTTTGGAAAGCCATGAAGACCATCAAAGTCAACTTTGAAGAGCCTGTACCACAACTTGGCATTGTAGAAAAAGAGTTGGACTTTTTATGGGAAAATACACATAGAGTGAGCCTCGGTACAGAATACAGAAGTGGCGCTAATGCATATCGTTGTGGTATTTTCTGGGATCAGTCACCTATTCCAGACGAGACTTTTTCACCTACCTTCCCAGATATCAATGACAAGCTAAGTTTTAATGGTGGCTTTGGTCATGATTTTGGTCAATGGACTCTTGACCTAAATATGCAATATGTAGCATTTTCAGAGAGAGAGATTAAGAGCCAATCTTTTGTTGATAATAATAAAAATGGCGTTTATAATGCAAATTCTCTTTCTGGAAATATCGGTTTAACTTACAAGTTTTAACATATAGATTCTATTTTTTGGGTAGCTCTTTAACAGGGCTACCTTTTTTTATATGCTTATATAGGATAAATTATTAAATATTAAAACGCATTAAGATAGGCAAATAATCAATCATCAGCCTTTATTTCTTGATAAGAAATAGCTTCGATGGAGCGTTTTTTTAGATCTACAGTCATGATGAGATGCAAAGATTTATCATAGTTCTCAGCTCTTATTTGTGCAATATCTTCATTATAAGTGATTAGAGTATAAGTGGCATTCTCATTAATATATACGAGGTCAATAAAGTTTAGATAATTACCCAGAGTTTGGATAGTTTCTTTAGAGCCTAAGGCGCCTCCCATTGAAGTGGGTGTTTTATGATAGGCTTGAATTTGGCTGGCGAAGAACTGCAAATCTGCTTGAGTATGTTGTCTCATTGTATTTCTTTCAGGAGATGACATCATGCTGACTCCTGTAGCGATGGCGGCACCGACAATAATAAATGAAACGACAACCATCAGTATTTGTTGCGTGCCCATATGAACTTATATTTTACATTCCTGGTGTTTTGGGGCTAATCATAGCTACTTCAGAAGAAACAACAGTCAAGGCAGTAATGACAATACCGATAAATGCACCGATCAATGACTGAATAGACATAATGAGGCTTTGCATTTTATACGTTGTCTCTTGTTCATAAAACTTGGCAATTTGTTCAGCAGATGAAACGACATTACCTGTCTCAGCGCCGGAGCGTAATCTATTTAAAGTCGTGCGATTAAATACACCTGATGCTTGTAAGGCAGGCACCAGCGCAGCGCCCTCTTTGAGCATCATGGGGATAGCAATTTCTTTTACCCCTTTTTCCATATACTTATTACGGCAAGCTTCTGCTGAAGCGCGTAGTGTCTCAATATTATTCTCTGCACCAGAATAGATAGCAGAAAAGACTCTAAAAAAGATTTCTATACTTGATTTATGTAGCAAAGGTCCTATAATAGGCAAGTTGATCAGCATTTTATCGCGGGCAACCTGCCCCACATCTGACCGCCAATACATAAAGACAAATATGGGAGGGATAAAGATAATAAGCAAAATCCACCACCAATGCACTGCCATAAAATCGCTAAATATCAAGGTACCTTTTGTCATGGGTGGCACATCCAAACCAAAACGTATAAACATCTTCGCTGTGGTAGGAAAGATACTAATTAGATAATAAAAAACAGCCAAGAGCATGGCAAAGACGGTAAAGGCAGGGCTCATAATCGCTTGTTTGAGAGACTTTCGATATTCCATATCTCTCTCCATAAACTTTGCTGTAGCATCATAAACTTCAGCCATATTACCTGATTTGGTCGCCAAGCCAAGCATATAGGCAGGGAACTTACCAAAGACATGTTCATACTGTTTAAAGACTTCTTCGCCTTCGCGTCCTTTTTTCAGTTCATTTTGAATATTCTTAAGTGTTTCTTTCAATACAGGGTTAGATTCTTCATCAGCAAGCATTTCCAAGATCTTATCATAAGTCATCTTCTCTTTGAGCATAAAAGCGGAGAGATTAATAAACATCAATATTGCTTCAAAAGGGGGCTTTATTTTAAAATCAAGCAGAATTGGCTCGACCTTAATCTTCTGATAACCGAGCTTTTGCAATGCCAATTTGATTTCATCAGCAGAAAAGGCACTTTGCCTACCCTTTACCTTCTTCTTATTAGACATGGTAATATAGTAGAAAAAGTCTCTTTTCTCCAAGATCTTCTTGACTGTTAGCTTATTTTTCTGTGCAATTAATGCGATCTTCTTCTTTGCTTCAGCCTTATTATTTGCTTGAACAATACCCGTTACTTCCTTACCAGAAGAGTGAACTGCAAAATATTTAAATTCTTTAATAAATCACCTCAAAAAAAGGGGAGGATAGCCTCCCCTTAATACTATATAAGTATTGCATTAATTATTTGGTTTGGTTGTTGAAAACGTGATTTTAATAGCATCATCAGCTTCTTTAGTTACATCAATTTCACCTGTAGCAGTAATTTTGTCTTGAACGCCTGTGATTGTTGCAATATTAGCATCAACGCTTAAGGTGTATACTGCATTAACGTTTTTAAGGGTATAACCTGTACCAGTAAAACCTAAATATTGAGCAAGGTTGGACTCTGCTGCAGCCAAGCTTGTTGCACCTTTTCCACCACCCATTGAGGTTGGAGTTCTTTGAAATGCTAAAACTTGTGCGCCAAAATTTTGAATATCAGCAGCGATTGCTGTTCTTTGTGAGTTTGTTGCTTGTGTATCAAACATCTGAATACCAACAGCTACTGCTGCACCGACGATGATAACTGATAATACGATCATAAGGATTTGTTGTGTTCCCATTAGGATCCTCCATTCTTTTTTTGTATTGTTTAATTATACTTGCCATTTCTGTGCCAACATTAAATAATGCATAACCCTTAATATATAAGGCATTGTTTTTTGCTAAAAAGTATATATTAGTTTAATGCTCAAAGTGAATCTCATGCATAATGGCTTTATAAGCACACTCATCTGGCTTATAAGCAAAACCTAATTCATTACAATAGCAAAACAATGATATATCATTTGTCATAATAAAATGACAAAACATCTATGAGAGTGTTATTAATACATGACATTAAGAGGATCAATTCTCTTTTTTTTAATTAATAAAAAATCTATCTCTCTTTAGTAAATCGCCTTCGAGAGTGAGAACTTGAGTAAATTCTTTATCTATTAAGAGAAATTACTTCCTATATTTATCAGGTTCGATAAAATATTTCTTAAATTTCTCATAGAGGTTTTGTCGTGCTATACCAGATTTACTTGAAGCTTGAGTAACATCACCATTTGTGCTTTCGAGCAAGTTAGTGAGGTATATTTTATCAAACTCATCTTTAGCATCAGCATAGGCGAGATTAAAGAAATCAGAGAGTATGGGCTCTGTTTCATCTTTATTCAAATAGCTGACCAGATAAGCGGGCAAGTCTTCGGCAGCGATGATATTCTGATTTGTCATGATCACTGAGTGTTCAATCGCATTTTTTAGTTCACGTACATTACCATTCCATTTATGGCTAATCAAGATTGCAGATGCAGAGGGCGAGAGCTTTTCTACAGCTTTGTGGTATTGATCGGCAAATAGTTTGATAAAGTGATGGGCGAGCGTCTCGATATCTTCTGGTCTTTCATTTAATGGTGGAATATGGACTTGTACAACATTAAGGCGATAGTATAAGTCTTCTCTAAATTTATCTTCTTGTACAAGTTGATAAATATCTTGATTGGTAGCAGCGATAATTCTCACGTCTATGGGTATATCTCTGGTGTCGCCAATACGTCTAATCACCCTCTTTTCTAAGACACGCAAGAGCTTAGTTTGAAAAGCGGGGCTTGTCTCAGATATTTCATCTAAAAAGAGCGTGCCACCATCAGCCTCTTCAAAATAGCCTATCTGATCTCTAATTGCTGAGGTGAAGGAACCTTTTTTATGCCCAAATAACATACTCTCTAAAAGAGTCTCGGGTATAGACGAGCAGTTAACAGTTACAAACTTCTTGTCTTTTCTGGTACTATTGCGATAGATCAGTTCGGCAAATACCTCTTTGCCCACGCCTGTTTCGCCAGTAATGAGCACAGTGCTGTCAACTTGGGCGATGCGCTTGACTTTATCTAAAAGTTTTTGAATAAGATAACTATTTCCTATGAGTATGGAGCGATCGAAGTCCTCATTGAGCCTTAGTTTTAGGCGTTTTAGCTCGTCGAGATTCCATTGATTCGTCAAAACTCTATTGACGATAACTGAGAGTAAATTCAAATCTTCTACGGGCTTTTCAATGAAGTCAGAAGCGCCCATTTGCATAGCCTGAACGACCATTGAGAGTGAGGCATTACCCGAAATCACGATCACAGGAATTTGTGGATACTTTTCTTTTACTTGGTTTAGTAGGTCAATTCCACTCTTTTCAGGCATCACGAGATCAGTTAAGACCAAGTGATATATATCTTTTTCCAAAGCAGCCATTGCCTTATCAACCGACGAGGCAGTCTCGATTTTATACTCTTTTATTAATTTTCTGGAAAATATCTCCCTTGTCTCATCTTCATCATCGACTATAAGTAATCTAATTTCATTTTTATCGATCATTTTAGCCTCCTTTATTCTTATTAACAAATCGACGCATTGTTGTCAATCTTTTTTTGTAGAGTTTTTCAAATATACCACAAAATTCTTGAATGTTTTCTTCATAATCTGCATAAAAAAAAATGATATTTTGTTAAACAAATATTTGACAAAAACAGCATATCTGTTTATATTATCTTATAAGCTAAGAATGAGTTTTATTACTCAAGTTAAATATCTACAATAAAGTCTATTACATTCCCTTTTGATGTCCTTTAGATCACCTTTAATTCTCCAAGATAGCAAAGGGAATGTCAAGGGAATGAAAGAGGAAAAAGAAGGAGATTTTGATGAAAAATTTGGATCGAAGAACGAGTTTTCAACATGACTTATTTATAGAGTATTTATCAGACAAGAGGAATAGATTGTGTATTAGGATTATTAATCAGACAAGAGATAGTGGAGGTTTGTTTTGAGAGTATTTTTACAGGGTGATCATAAGTTCCCTAAGAGGATAGATGACAATATTTTAGCATATTATGCGAATAATAGTATTGTGATCATGCGTAAACCAGTGAAGAGGGCAATATTGCCACAGAATATTAATATAAAGAATAATCAGCCCTATCTATGTGCATTGTGGAGTGAGATGAGTCTTGGAATTAAGGCAGTATTTACCGACTATGCAAAGGCTTACAAGATTGATACCAGGCAAAAAAGAACGCAAGGCGTCTCTTCATTTAGTATGTTTATTTATTTCTTATATAGACTGCAGGGGCGTTATCAAGTTAAGATAAAGGATATGACGGTAAGTTTTGTGATGGATATTTTTAGTCAGTTTAATACAATAAAAAAGTTGATGAAGAACTCCCTCTTATACTCATTAAACAGAAGGTTTTATCTACAAAATAGCAAGTTAATTGATAGAGTAAAAGAGCCTGAATTAGTCGAAGAGGCTGGGATAGAAAAATTTGGAGAAGAAATATATAGGAAGAGTAGCGAAGAGGGTTTTGTTCAGGTTTTGCTTCGTGCGAGAGACTTTGCTTTGCACAGGGTAGGCATTATTACTTCTTTAAAATATCCCCCTTCAACTTTTTATACATAGACAGATCAGATTTTTACTTCAAAAACAGCGCCACCATGCTCATGATTATAGGCAGTTATTTCACCTTTGAAATTATCAACAAATTGTTTTACTATGGCTAAACCGAGCCCCATACCTTCTCCAGGCTGTTTTGTAGAATAGAATGGGTCAAAGATCTTTTCTCCTATTCCTTCTGGCAAGCCAGGTCCATTGTCTTGAATTTTAAAGAGTGCTTTGTCTTCACTTTTTTCAATAGAGACGACGATCTTTTTATGTTGCTGCTTACTCTTATCGAGTGCGTGCATCGCATTGAGGCAAAGATTAATGATGATTTGCTCCAAGTGAATTATATCGCCATGTAGGGTAATGGCGGCATTATCTCTAATGACTTCCAAAACAATACCATGTGAGCTCAGTTGCGAATTGATCATATCTAAAGCATTGTCTAAAGCATTATAAGCAGAAAACTCGGTAATTGAGCGTTGTGCACGTGGCATCCAAAAAGAGCGCATATGCTTTATAATAGAGTCGATTCTATTTACAGCTTGGGTGATCTTGGTAATTTTATCTAAAAATGTTTCAGGCAGGAGATTGGGGTTTCTTTTATTCCAAAAGAGAATTCCATCAGCCATTATTTTTATTGCATTTAAGGGCTGATTAATTTCATGAGTAATACCACCCGCCATGACGCCAATAGAGGCAAGCTTTGAAGAAGATTCGAGCAGCTTCACCGTTTCCACGCTGTTCTTTTCTGCTTCTATCCTCAATTCTAAGAGCATATAGCGTTCCCAAGCATTGGCAAACATATTAGTAATAGTATTAAAGAGTCCATAATATTTCGATGTTTTAGGGTCGATAATGTCAGATTCAAAGAGCAAGACACCGCAGATATTACCAGATATTTTGATGGGTATAAGTGCCATCAGGCTTGTATTTCTACTCTTTAAAAAGTCCTTTGTCATTTCAGTTAGATCGTTTTCAACAGAATAGTAGATCGCCTGATTGTTTTGCAACGTCATCAGCATAGAGGCAAAAATCTTTGCATAGGGGCTATCTGTTTGATTGGCAAAAAAGTCAATATTGTACTCTATCTCTTTTGTATACTCAGCTTGAAATGAGTGAAATCCTGCATTTGTCAGATGCATCGTATCCATAATGATCTTAAAGAGATTGTCTAAAACGTCAAAAAACTTATCAGTAGAGTTTAAAATCGTGGCAATAGTTGACAAGAGCATTTCGTGTTTCAATGCAGTTTTCACTTTATTATGTTCTTGCAGTAGTAGTTTTTCCACAGCTTTCTTTTCGCTGATATCCCTGATATTAGTGAGAATAAGTTCTTTTTCTCCAATATCAATCTTTTGCAGGAATACATCAGTTTGGATAGTATTTTGAGTTTTTGGAGATAGAATAGTCCATTCAAAAAAGTGATTCCCTCCTGATAGAGCTTTATTCCATGCGGCTTGTAAGTCTTCTTCATTATTAATAGGCGAGGAGATTTCTTTGATACTCTTGATATTTCTGAGCTCGTGAATCTCCATTTCAACCATTTCCAGTATCTTTGCATTGGCATTAATAATCTTGCCATTAAGCTCCTGCAAAATAATACCATCATAAGTTGAATTGAAAATCGTTTTAAATAATTCTTCAGACTCTCTCAGTGCGTCTTCTGAGTGCCTGCGCAATTCTATTTCATTCTTCAGTTGCTTATTGACTTTGGAGAGGTTTGCGGTGCGTTCGATCACCATATCTTCCAGTTTATTTTTATAATCCCAATTTGCCTTTTCCATTATCTTTCTTTTGGAAATATCTATTATTACGCCTACGATGGCAGAGGGATTGCCTTCTTCGTCCAGTAAAAGCGTTTTTCTAAAGATAACATCTTTCTTTTCGCCATTTGAACGTGTCACTTGCCCATCATAAACTTGAATGTGTGGACGCTGCAACAGCTCATTATCGCGTTGTTCATATTCTTTAGCTTGGTTAAAAGGAACTACTTCATAGACAGTTTTTCCGATCAAATCATGCTCTTCAATCCCCATAAAATCAGTAAAATCAGGGTTGCAGCCAATAAAATGCCCATGTGTATCTCGCAAAAACACAGGAATAGGAATGCCATTTACCAGCTGTCTAAGGGTCACACAACCGCGCAGACTGATATTAATATCATCAGCATTAATAGTCTTTAGTTCCCAGTTTGCAGGCAGATCATCATCAATTTTTGTATTTGTAATGGCTAAGATTTTTTTAGTATTGGCATTATCAAAGGCGGCTATATTGGCTTCTGGTGCGTCAATTTGGTTCAAGAAATCAGGAATAAGCCTTTTCATAATCTCAGGTGAACATAATATATAGTCAAATTTATTCATCTTTGGCTCCTTTGATAAAAACATAATGTAAATATGCTTTTTCGTCAATGAATATTTATTAAAAAGTAGTAATTAGATGGCTAACAGTTGTACGATCTTTTCACCATAAGCGATTTTTTTATCTTTATCGAAGTTTGCATTACTAATATCAATAATGAGTTTGAGAGCCTCTGTATTTGTCGTATCGAATTTGAAAGGATACTCAATTTTTGGGACAATCTTCATCAGTTTAGCTCTATCTGGCAAATTCTTTTTGTCATATTCACATACTATAGAGTTTGCTTTTATTTGAAATGAGCTTAAGCCTATTTGGATAGAGTACATACGCAGGCGGTAATATTCTAATGTGCGTAAAGCAAGCGGGGGAATATTGCCAAAGCGATCCTTTAATTCAGCCTTTAGTTGGTCAAAGTCTTTCGTATTTTTGAATGCTATCATGCGTTTATAAATTCTGATTTTTTCTTTTTCATTGCTAATATAATCAAAAGGAAAATAGAAGTCAGACTCAATCTCAATCCTGCGGATATCATTTCTCTCTTCTTCATCCCAAATACCATTGGGGTTCTTCTCTTGGATATTCTTAATAGCCTGTTCCAAAAGTCTATTATAAAAATTAAAACCGATAGTATTAATTGCACCGCTTTGTTTTGTACCTAAAAGCGAACCAGCACCGCGAATCTCCAAATCGCGCATAGCAATTTGGTAGCCTGAGCCCAAAGACTCATATTCAGTGAGCGTTTCGAGCCTCTTTCTTGCATCAGGCGTGACGTGATTTGGTATGACGAGATAAGCGTAAGCACGACGATTACTGCGCCCCACACGCCCGCGTATTTGATAAAGTTGAGCCATGCCAAACATATCAGCCTGATTGATAATGATCGTGTTTGCATTGGGAATATCAATGCCAGACTCGATGATTGTGGTGGCAACCAGTACATCAAACTTATGGTCCGAAAAGTCGGCTAAAATGCTCTCTAACTCTTTCTCTGGAAGCTGCCCATGACCTATTCTAAAGCGAATATTTGGCAAAAGCTCTTGTAAGTCAGCAGCTATACTATTAATCGATTCAACACGATTATGCAAAAAGTAGACTTGTCCACCACGATCAACCTCTCTGAGTATAGCCTCTTTGATCACATCTTTATCATATTTCACAATGACAGTTCTGATAGGCAGCCTGGCTTTGGGCGATGTTTGAATGACAGAAATGCTTTTGAGATTGCATAGAACCATATTTAGGGTACGCGGTATAGGCGTTGCAGACATATAAAGAGTATCGACATTGGTCTTTATCTGTCTAATTTTATCTTTATGCTTCACACCAAAACGATGCTCTTCATCGATGATTAATAGTCCCAGACTGCGAAAACGTACATCTGTGGATAGAAGGCGATGCGTACCAATAATGATATCCATTTTACCTTGTGCCAAAGCGACCAGATCACTCTCTTTTTGTGCATTAGTACGAAAACGGCTGAGTAGGGCTACTTTTACAGGAAATTGAGCAAGACGCTCTTTAAAAACAGTGAAATGCTGTTCAGCCAAGAGGGTTGTTGGCACGAGCACAGCCACTTGATAGCCGCTCATAACTGCTTTAAAAGCAGCTCTAATGGCAATTTCTGTTTTACCAAAGCCAACATCACCACAGAGTAGTCTCTCCATGGGCTTATTACTTTCCATGTCTCGTTTTATTTCTTCAGTGACTTTTCTTTGATCGGGAGTTTCTTCAAAAATAAATGATTCTTCCATCTCAGTTTGCCAGTCATTATCAGGGGCAAAATGAATACCAGAGCGGACAGTGCGCTCAGCGTAGAGATCGACAATCTCATCGACGACCATTTCAATCTGCTTTTTAGCACGTGCCTTAGCTTGTTCCCATTGCTTGGTGCCGAGCTTATTGATAGTAGGTGCAACGCCTTCTTCAGAGACGTATTTTGCAACGATATCCAACTGCCAAGCAGGCACGTAAATGCGATCACCTTGTGCATATTGAATAGATAAGCACTCGATCTTTCGTCCATCGATATCAAGGACTTTTAAGCCCTCATATATACCTATACCATAGTCAATATGAACGATATAATCTCCGGGTTTGATTGAATCATAATCGACTAAAGCCTCGCCTTGAGCGAAGTTTTGATCTACCTTTTTTCTCTTCAGTCTTTGGAAAATTTCATGGTCAGTCAAAATAGCGAGCTTTGCATCTTTGAGTACAAAACCCTTATGCAAAACGCCAATAGTAAAATATATTTTATCTTTTAAATCTGGCAAAAGCTCCTGCATTCTCTGCATCTGAGCGACATTTTCACTTTGTATATAGATGATATACCCCATATCCAAATATTGGTCTAAGAAACTCTCCAATAGTACGAGATTTGCTTCAATAACAGGGGCGGGCTCGGAAGGGAAGTCGATTTCTTCTGTTTGTTTTGGGGTAAAGAGATTATGCTTCAGGTCGTAATATGCGCTTGTTAAGAGGTGATTTGAAAAGAGAGAGCTGGACTTATTAATAGCAGGAATTGACAAGAACATATCCTCAGGTCTCGCTATTAAACGTTTTTTGTTTTCTCTTTGTGCTTTTTCCCAAAGGTCCAAGCTATCGAGAATGATATCTTCCGCATATTGTGAGAGAGAGTGAATATTGTCCCAAAAGATGATGGATTCTTGTGGGTTAAAGTAATTTAGAAGCGTAGATTTATCTTTAAAGAGAAGAGGAATATCTTGTTCTATACCATCATAATAACCTTTTATCTCGATCTTTTCACGCAGAGGCGAGTCTTTATCGACCTTTGCAATAATCACTTCACGCGCAGGGATTATAGTCACTTTCTCCAACTCTGTGCTTTCGGAGCGATGGGTTTCTATATTAAAATGCCTGATGGAATATATTTCATCGCCAAAAAATTCTATACGTATAGGCAGGTGATAATTTGGGCTAAAAATATCGATAATACCGCCACGCTTAGAGATTTGACCAGGCTTGATTACATTAAAATCATGTTCATAACCGCTATTTATGAGCATTTCTATAAGTGTGCTCATCTCAAATTCCATACCCTGTTTAAGTTCAAAAATTGCCTCTTTAAGGGTTTCAAAGGGGCTGATTGATTGGATCAAGCTTCGTATAGAGAGACTATATACTTTTGGTTTTTGACTGATTATATCAGCTAAGACTTTTATTCTTTCAGCACGAATCACATAGTGTGGCGAGCGTTCTTCATAAGGCAGTATTTCGTAATCAGGTAAAAACCGCACCATTTCGTCGTTCAAGATCAAGCGTAGATCATCGTAATATTCTTCAGCTTGGCGATCGTCAAGGCTTACTAAGATGATATTCTTTTGGCTAATATTGAAGGCATGGGCGAGCAATAGACTTTTTAAAGAGAAGTTTAATTGAGTAAAGATGCCCGTTTTTTCTGAGTTTTTTACTATATCAGAAAACTCTCTTATGCTTTTTGAGTCATTTAGCTGCTTTGATAGAAGTTGAATAATCAATTAATATAATCTCTTTTATGTATTAGATACTCTGTGCAGACAAATAATTAGTGAACGGAGCTTACTTGGCAAATGGTTTGAGAATAATGTCAATAAAGCTATCCCATGAGTAATTATCAATAGCATATTGGATAAATTGCACCATGCTTTCGCGGTCATACTTTTCAAAGAAATCAATAATCGCATTGCTCAGTGCAGTTTCATCTTCAGGTGGTACGAGAATACCGTTTTTATTTGGTATAATGATCTCATCAAGAGCGCCAGTTTTGGTGGAGATGACGGGTTTGCCATAAGATAAAGCTAATAGAGAGACGCCGCTTTGAGTGGCAGAGCGATAAGGTTGTACAACAACATCAGCGATAGCGAAATACTTTGGTATATCTTCATTTTTAATAAAGTAATTATGAAAGATGATAAAATCTTCGAGGCTATTGTCTTTGATCAGATTATAATATGGCTGCTCATTTCCATAAACTTCTCCTGCAATTACCAGCTGTACATCTTTATTGTGTTTATTGACTTCTTTGAAAGCTTTTATCAGCACATCAAGTCCTTTGTAGGGCTTTATATAGCCAAAAAACAGAATGGTCTTTTTGGGGCTGATCTTCAAATCAAAATAGGCATCATGTTTTTCTTTTTCATTTAGCGCTGTAACTTCATAATTTGGATGAAAAGCTTTTATTACGTTTTGCTTTGGGTATTCAGGCATTATTTCAAAAATAGAATTATATACATTTTCAGAGAGTGATACTAAATAATCACTTCTTTTTAGTGCCATTTGAGAGAAGAATCTACCAAAGGGCCATCTTTCATGAAAGTGAATATTATGAATAATATACATCACCTTTGCTTTAGATATTGCATGTATTTCATTGATAATCTTGGCATACATTGGTGCAAAAAAAGGTACCCAGTATTTGATAATGACAAGATCTGGATGATAATCAAGAATCTCGTTAATGCCCTTTTTCCATGTTAAAAAATTATAGGGGACCAAAGTTCGGACAGTATCATATGTATTATCATCTTCTGTGGGGTTTAGTTGCCCTTTACCAGGAAATAAAAGCTTTGGATATTGCTTTAAAAAAGAGAACACTCTCAGTTCGTGATCTTTTTCAGATACCTTTTTGACGGTATTCATCAAAAACTCAGCGATTCCTCCACGAAAAGGGAATGCTGGTCCTATAAACGCTATTTTCATTTTAACCTCACCTTTGTATTTGACAAACAATATTCATATAAAAGTCTTGAAGATACTGCTTGTCAGGTTAAAAACACCGTATATATTGTATCGTGACTATAAAAATATAATATTTCACGATACTTTTACTAATACCATTCAACTGAATTATTTATTCTTGTCAACTTAAAAACCAAGAAAATGAAAAATATAAATGGTCTTTGTTTATGCAGACTCACTCAAATCAGCTATAATAGAGTATTTAGAAGATTTTCTTGCATATATAAAAGAAAAGTATTGACTAAATATATTATTTCTTTTTATTTACATATAAAGGATGATATGAGGTGAAGTTTATTATGATAACTGTTTTTGATAATATTTTGCTATGGCATGGTGATAAAGAAAATGACTACCTGTCTATTTTGGACAAGAAGGCAAGCCTAACCGTGTCAAACGAAGCTATACCAAGCGAACGAATGGTTAGTATGGAGCAAATAGCACAAGATATTATCACAATCGTCACTGAAACTGATGCAGGGGCGGGCTTTATCAATAATAAAGAGAAAATAGCACGTGCAGATGCGATTATTACAAATGCTAAAAACGTGTTTTTATGTGTTCGTACTGCAGACTGCTTTCCCATTTTAATCTTTGACCATGTACAAAAAGTAATAGCCGCTGTGCACTCAGGGCGTGAAGGTACTAAAAGAAATATTGTCGGTAAAACAATACAGAAGATGCAAGAGGCATTTCAATGTAGTGCTGATCACTTGCATGTATCTATCGGAGCTGGTATCAGCAAAGAATACTATGCTGTTGATAAAGATTGTTATTTTGACTATTATAATTCGCAAAGCTCTCTATATGACAGTGCTTTATTAGCAGAAAAGCTCAACTCAAAAACATTTAATATTGATCTATGCGAAACAATTTTATTGCAACTTTATGCACAGAAAATCAACAAAGAGCATATTAATATCATCGATAAATGTACTTATCAAGATAATAATTATTTTTCATATCGTCGTAATAAGACAAAAAACAGACAACTATCAACTATAGGGATAAAACTATGACTCAAACATATTATAATGAAGAGAAGACTATTCTTTTAGAAATATCAGACGATGGCTACAATGCATTTCTTACAATTGAAGAATCTGATGGCTTTATCGATGAAAATGATATAGTAAAACTAATAGAAGAATCTGGAGTAAAATATGGCATTGAAGAAGCACGTGAGTTTATTAAAGCAAATGATTTCAACAAGGAATACAGTGTACCCTTCCCAATTGCTATCGGATTGAGGGCAAAAGAGCCAGAAGTAGAGTTTTCACCGCTTTTTGACCCAAATAACAGCTATAATGCTACAATAGGCAATCAATTCTTCTTACTCGAAAGCATTAATAAAATACAAAAAGGTGAGCCTTTGGCGCATTTATTTGTCACTAAACAGGCAAAACCTGGCATTAATGTATTTGGCGAAGAAGTCACAACAAACAATTCTGAGATGCTTTTAATCGACCAATATTTAGGCGATAATGTTGAATACGATCATGACCGCGGGCAGATCATTGCAAGTCAATCAGGGTATCCATGGGTGGATGACCTCAACAGAATCAATGTAAAAAGCAATTTTTTTATTGACCATGACCTGATTGACAATGAAAAGCTTGTGCTCTTTGGTAATCTCACCATTAAAGGAAATGTCTCAAGTAACTCAAATCTCCAGATCGATGGTGATTTGATCATAGAAAACGATATAGAAGACTCAACTATATACTGCACAGGCAATTTGGTGGTCTTGGGTAATATTCTCAATTGCAAGTTGGAGGGCATTATTGCTGAAAAAGACATTGTCTTTAATAATGCAGAAAACTCACGTATAGCCTGCGGGGGTAAGATTAGCTTTGAAAAGAATGCTCATTTCTGCAAATTAATGGCAGAGCAAGGTGTTTTTGGTAGCGAAGATAATAGCTCTATTGTCGGCGGTATAATACAAAGTGGTGAGCACATTGAAGCCGCTATTATCGGCAATGTTAGCAATATGGCAACAGAAATTGAAATATCAATTTCACCCTTTACAAAAGAAAAAATGCTCCTCTTGACAAAGCAAATAATGAAAATGAGAGAGTATGAACAAACAGATACCGCAGATTTTCTTGATAAGTCAGAGAAATTGCAAATCCTTGAAGATAAGCTTGAGAGCGAGATTAATAGGGCACTCAAAAATGACGATATGGTGCCAAAACATATCTTAGCTTTTAAAAAGGTGTTTCCTGGCGTTTATCTGAGAATCCTCAAAAAGTCGATGAATATTGTCGAAATGGCAGAGAGGACTTCATATTCAATAGTAAATAATGAGCTCATCGCCGAAGAATATTAGTAAGTATAAAAAATGAACCAAAGCCGCAACTCTTTTATAATGATTGTTACAATCTTACTTGTGGCATTCTTTTATCATTTTTTTAAAGATAAATACCAATATGACAACCAAATGGTGGCAGAGATTGAAGGTCAAAAGCTATATTATTCAGATTTAGAAGAATTTGCCAGAAAGCAAGATTTAGAGCTCAATGAGAAGACCCGAAATAATCTGCTTGATGATATGCTTGCTCAAAAAATAATCTTAGCATATGCTCGAAAATCAGGTATTTTACACCGTGAATTACAAAAAGATATAGATAATCACAAAAAAGTAGCCGAGATAAACCTCATTGCAGAGCGTTTTTTTGATT
>JAKPKU010000203.1 GCA_029553545.1 Candidatus Cloacimonadota bacterium | reverse complement strand
ATTGATCCATTGAAAGCTTTATATGATGGTAGTGCAAACAAGATATCTAATTTAATTATGTTTGAAGGGGCTCCAACTTGGAGTGGTTACAAAGATTCAAATGAATTCAAAGATGTTTACCCATTTGTACCTTATCAATTTGAATTATTACAGAAAGTTTTCACGGCTATTCGTGAACATGGAATGTCTGAAGGTAAACATTTAGCTCATTCAGAACGTTCCTTGCTATCAGCATTTCAAGATTCTGCTAAAAAAATTGCAGATGCAAATACAAATATTCTAGTTCCATTTGATAGTTTTTATATAACAATTGAACAATTTATCGATTGGGACATAAAAACTGTGTTTTCATCAGCGGAAAATAAACCCACATTAAATGACTTTGACATAAGAGTACTTCGTGTGCTATTTATGATCCTTTATGTAAAAGAAATGCCAGCAACACTTAATCGTATTGCTACTCTTTTAGTTGAGTCAATCGATGAAGATAAGTTAATATTAAAAAATAAAATTGCCGAGAGTTTGAAACGTCTTGAAAAAGAAACGCTCATCCAAAAAAATGGCGATGAATATGATTTCTTAACAAATGCTGAGCAAGATGTTAATAAGCAAATTAATCAAGTTGACTATAACGAAGGAGAAGTGAAGAGAACAATCCTTGAAATAGTCTATGATAAAGTATTTGAACTAACTAAATTTAGATATAAAAACCGTTATGATTTTTCTTTAAATAGATTCGTTGACGATGAGAATAAAGGTATCAACGCAGCTGATAACATTACGATTAAAGTATTAACTAATTTCGCGGGAATGTCTGATACGACATCATTTGCTGCTGAATCAGCAAGAACTGGTGCTTTAGTGATAGATTTAACTCAAGGTGAGTTCATAACTGAACTTATTAGAGCGAATAGAATTTCAATCTTTAAACGAAATAACAGCGCAACTATGTCAGTTACAATGGCTGAAATTATGGCTAAAAAATCTGCTGAACTTTCTGAAAGATTAAGACGTGCTGAAGATATCATTTGTGAAGCATTACGTAGTGCTACAATCTACTATAATGGCAATGCTCTATCTATTAAAGAAAAAGATGGAAAAGATCGTCTTACAGAAGCATTGAACGAAGTTGTAGAACAAGAATATTATCAATTAGGGCTGGTAAGCTATTTCTATAATGAACAAAAAGATGTT
>JAKPKU010000179.1 GCA_029553545.1 Candidatus Cloacimonadota bacterium | reverse complement strand
CAAATTTTGGATAGACCAACAAAAGGGAGGTAAAAAAGCTCCAAAATACATAGATTTCTGACAAAAAAGTACAGATTTAGCTTAAATTAGGGTATTATATTCTCACTTTTTTTGTAAATTTCTAAATCAAAAGTCTCATTTTGGGAAAGAGAAAAACAGGACCAGTAATTAGGAATATTTGCTCTTTTTTTGAGCTGCTGTTTATTTGAAAATAAGGTATTTTTCAAGTTGTTTTTTTTCAGTTAGCATTGATTTTTTGTACAAGGCTCTCATTCAAGAGAGAAGCTTTAAACAATTCAGATGTTTTTTTTCTTAAAATGAAAAAATCATTTGACAAAAAAAAGTAATCAATATTTTATGCTTTTACATAGTAATAATAATTTAAGGAGATATAAATGAAAGACGGAATCCATCCTAAATACGAAAAAGTTACTGTTAAATGTGCTTGCGGAAATACATTTGAAACAGGCTCTACCAACAGCAAACTTGTAGTAGATATTTGCTCAGAATGCCATCCTTTTTATACAGGAAAACAAAAGATTCTTGATACAGCTGGTAGAGTAGAAAAATTCAACAAAAAATACAATTTAAACAGCGACAATTAGAAATTTTATTGCATTGTACACTTTTTTAAATAAAAGTCTCGTACAATGCAATTTTTCTATTTAAAGGATATTATATGGAAAAACAACAAATACAAGTAGGCGGGCAAGCAGTAATTGAAGGCGTGATGATGCGCGGACCTGCTTTTTGCGCTACAGCAATAAGAAGAAAAAGTGGTCAGATTGAGATCTTGAAAGAGAAATTCGTCACCAAGACAAAGACTCATTTATTCTTTAAACAGCCGATTATCAGAGGCTTTGTTTCTCTTATTGAAATGATGATAATAGGCTTTGGAACGCTTACCTTTTCAGCACAAAGAGCCGAGTTGGACTATGTTGAGGGTGAAAAAACAGAAAAAGAGACAAACACTTTCTTAAGTAAATTAGGCGAGTATTTAACGATTATATTCTCATTAGTTTTGGCTTTTGGCTTGTTTGGCTATTTGCCTTACCAGTTATCAAGTTGGATAAATTTGAGTAAAGATAATTGGCTCTTTAATATCTTTGCTGGTGCGATTAGAATCGTCTTTTTCGTGCTTTATATTTGGATAATTAGCAAACTCAAAGATATTCATCGTGTTTTTGAATATCATGGAGCAGAACATAAAAGCGTTCATGCATATGATCATGAGCCAGTATTAAATGTCGAAAATACAGAGAAATATACAACTATTCATCCACGCTGTGGAACAAGCTTTATGTTTTTTGTACTCTTGATTTCAATACTCGTCTTTTCTATTGTTGACAGCCTTGTGAGCCGTTATAGTGGTACCCCAACAATATTTGTCCGCTTAGGCTATCATTTATTACTTTTGCCTTTGGTTTCAGGTATTTCTTATGAAGTATTAAAAATGTCAGAGAAAAAGCTCAATCACCCCATAGTAAAGCTGATGACTGTGCCTGGTATGGCAATGCAAAAGATTACAACTCAAGAGCCAGATAAAGAGCAATTGGAAGTAGCAATAATTGCATTAAAAGCCGCATTAGAGCTTGACTTAAGCGAATATGAGAATATAAGATTTGTTGAAAAAGATACAAAAGATTAATTTGCAGAGGAACAAAGATTTATGATACCAGAAACACGACTTAAAGCGCTACAGACTGAATATGATGAGTTAAAAGAAAAAGTGATCGATCCATCTCTGATGAGTGATCAGCGATCATTTAAAAAGCTATCGCGTCACTTTAATGAGATAAATGCTATTTTAACAACATATTATAGATTAAAGAGTATCGAACAAGAGATTATAGATAATAAGGATATGATCCACAATGAAAGCGATGAAGAGCTCGTTTTGATGGCAAAAGAAGAATTGGAAGAAAAAGAAAAAGAGCACAGCTTAGTTGGTGAAGAGCTCAAAGACTTATTGGCTCCCAAAGACCCAAATGATGATAAAAATGCTATCGTGGAGATCAGAGCAGGGACTGGCGGCGAAGAAGCAGCACTCTTTGTATCAGACCTTTATCGCATGTATACACGTTTTGCAGAAATCAATAAATGGAAAATTGAGATTATTACTTCAAACCCTACAGGACTGGGCGGTTTTAAAGAAATAATCTTCTTATTGACTGGAGATAATGTATATGGCAAAATGCGCTTTGAAAGCGGTGTCCACCGAGTTCAACGAATACCAGACACAGAAGCAAATGGGCGAATCCATACTTCTGCTATATCTGTTGCCGTCTTGCCAGAAGCAGAAGATATAGACGTTCAAATAGAAGAAAATGATTTGAGAATAGATGTTTATCGCTCTTCAGGCAATGGAGGGCAGAGCGTTAATACCACCGACTCAGCTGTGCGTATAACTCATATACCATCTGGCATTGTGGTGACCTGTCAAGATGAAAAGTCGCAACATAAAAATAAAGCAAAAGCATTAACTATTTTAAAATCAAGATTACTCGATGCAGAGATATCAAAACAAGAAGCAGAGATCTCTCAAAGCCGCAAGTCGCAAGTTGGAACTGGCGATCGTAGTGCAAAGATACGCACTTATAATTTCCCTCAATCACGAATCACCGATCATCGAATAAACCTTACGTCATATAGGTTGAGCGGTATTCTTGATGGCGAATTAGATGAGTTTATCGACGCATTGAAGATTGCTTATAAAAATGAGAGATTAGGACAATCTTAAACATGCTAAAGCTATAAAAGGGGATTAGTGTGATCTATGTTCTGTTAATTATATTTTTCTTGCTTTCTTTCTTTTTCTCAGGGATAGAAACAGGCTTTGTGACTTTGGATAGATTCAAGCTGGAACAAGAATCAAAGAATGATAAAAGAAAAAAGGGATTATTAGAATACATACAAAACTCTGATCGTATTTTTGGTACGGTGCTTATAGGAAATAATATTTCAAATGTTATCATAGCATCATTAGCAACTGTTTTGTTCAAAGAGTCAGGCATTATTAGTGCCAAAACAGGCACCATTATCGTCACTGTCTTGGTTTTGATTTTTGGTGAGCTTATTCCCAAGACTATTTTTAGAGATTATGCCGAGAAGCTTGTTTACTTATTTTACCCTCTGTTTAACTTAATTTATATACTGTTAAAGCCTTTGGTATATTTAGTTTCTTTGTTCAATGATTTTTTGAAAAGGCGATTCAATATTGCAGAGTATGATTCTTATCACTTTTTTACAAAGGATGATGTGGCATTAATTCTTGCTGAGACAGCCGATTATGAGGGCGTTGAAGAGAATGCACAAAAAGAAATGCTCGAAGATGCATTGGAATTTAATCAGCTTTTGGCAAAGAGTATTATGATACCAAGAACAGAAATTATTGCCATTGAAGATACCATGAAAGTGGACGAAATACTCGCTATGGCACGCGAAGAAGGATATACTCGTTATCCTGTTTACCATACAAACTTGGATGAGATAACTGGTGTTTTGATTATTTATGATTTAATCTCCAAAATGGATAATAAAGAGTTGACTGCAAAAGAATTGCAGAGAGAAGTTTTCTTTGCCCCTGAAACAATGAATATTACAAATATGTTGCAAGAAATGCAAACCAATAAGCGTAGCATGGCAGTGGTTGTAGACTCATATGGAGGTACCGCTGGGATTGCTACCATTGAAGATATTATCGAAGAATTGGTTGGTGATTTTGAAGATGAATATGACGAAGAAGAGCGCGAAATCGAAATTATCAATAAAAACACACTTATTGTGCAGGCAGACGTCGAAGTAAACACTCTGATTGATGACTATGATATCGATATACCAAAAGGGGATTATGTCTCAATTGCTGGCTATGTGATTGATAAATTAGAGAGAATCCCTGCTCGTGGCTGCATTATTAGCGAAGCAGACTTTCAACTTGAAATCTTGCAGGTGACGAGTAGAAAGATAGAAAAGATCAGAATAGTAAAATTTAGCCCTGAAACTAACTTTTTGAATATGAGGTGAAGCTATGAACTCATTTGAGCAAATCTCTGAGAGAATCAATTATCTTACCAAAGAAATTCACCGACACAATCAGCTTTATTATGAAAAAAGCATACCAGAAATTAGTGATTATGAATATGATTTACTACTGAAAGAGCTGGAGAGCTTGGAAAAGCAATACCCTCAATTTGCTAAGCAAGATAGCCCTACTCAGCGGGTTGGCTCTGACCTGCTGACCAACCAAAAGAATATTCCTCATCGACAAAGAATGTATAGTCTGGAAAATGCCTATTCTTTGCAAGAGATAGAGAACTTCTTGTTTAAAAGCAAAACTGAATTGCAAACGGCATCTTTAACTTTGTGTTGCGAGCAGAAGATTGATGGCTTTTCCATTAATCTTTTTTACCAGAATGGGGCTTTGCAATATGCAACAACCAGGGGCGATGGCTATGTTGGCGAACTGGTGACCGAGAATATTAAGACTATTAGCGAATTGCCTCTCAGCATACCTTTTCAAGGGGAGATAGAGATTAGAGGCGAGATTTATCTGCCAATTAATGAGTTTGAACGCATCAATGAAGAGAGAGAGCTGGAAGGCTTGAAGACCTTTGCAAACCCCAGAAACGCTGCGTCAGGCTCGATTAAATTAAAAAATAGCGAAGAAGTAAAAAATAGACGACTAAAGGCATTTATTTATGCTGTGGGCTTTGTGAGTGAACCAATAGCGCAGGCACAAACTGAGATACTATGTAAGTTGAAAGAATGGGGCTTTCCTATAAATCCTCATTATAAAAAGTTGAGCTCTTACCAAGAACTTGCCGACTTTTGCAATTATTGGGACAAAGAGCGTTATAATCTGGAGTATGAGACAGACGGCATTGTGGTAAAAGTAGATAATCTTGCTTTGCAGGATGAGCTTGGCAATACAGCAAAGAGCCCGAAATGGGCAATTGCCTATAAGTTTAAAGCAGAAGAGAAGATTAGCGAGCTGCTTGATGTGCATTTTCAAGTTGGCAGAACTGGCGCAGTGACGCCTGTTGCTATTCTCAAACCTGTCACAATAGCGAGCACAACAGTTTCCAGAGCCACCTTGCATAATATTGATGAGATTGAAAGGCTCGACCTGAGGATAGGTGATAGAGTGCGCATTATTAAATCTGGAGAGATCATTCCCAAGCTTTTAGGAGTGGTGGAAGAGAATAGACCAGATACTCATTTGAAGGTTCAGTTTCCTGAGAATTGCCCTGTCTGTGAGCATAAACTGTATAAGGAAGAAAATGGGGTTATTACATACTGTATAAATAGTGCTTGTCCTGCGCAATTGCAGAGGCGTCTTGAGCATTTTACCTCGCGTGATGCAATGGATATCGAAGGGCTTGGTCCTGCCAATATAAAGCTCTTTATTGATAATGGTTTGCTCAGCGGAATAGAGGATATTTATAAACTTGACTTTGATAAGATACTCACTCTGGAAAGAATGGGGCAGAAGTCTGTCGATAATCTTAAAGAAGCAATAGAAAAATCAAAGCAGCAAGACTTTTATAAGCTACTCTTTGCTCTTGGCATTCGCTTTGTTGGAGCAAAGACAGCCAAAATATTGTGTAGCAGCTTTCAAGATATTGAGCAATTAATTAAAGTAAATCAAGATGAATTGCAGACTATTCCTGAGATTGGTGAGAAGATTGCACTTTCAATATTAGACTTTTTTAAACAGGAAGAAAACCTGCAATTAGTGAGGAAGTTGCAAGCTTTAGGGCTAAACTTTATTAACTCAAAAACAGCTGTAAGAGACACTATTATTAGCAATAAAAAGTTTCTTGTGACAGGTACATTACAGCATCATACACGCAATGAGATCCATGCATTGATCGAGCAAAATGGCGGTTTGTTGATTTCTGCTGTGAGCAAGAATTTAGATTATCTTATTGTTGGCGAATCTGCTGGTTCAAAGCTCGATAAGGCACAGAAGATAGGTTCAATTAAAATAATAAGTGAAGATGAATTCTTAAATATGATAAAATAGGGAGTTGAATGAAGATACTTGAGAGATACTTTTTTTGGGAGAACATAAAGCCATTTTTGCTTTCCCTTGTAGTAATCACATTTGTAATGATGCTCGATAGATTAATAGATTTATTAAATGTAATAATTGAGAAACAGCTCGACTTTTTAACAATCATCAGCCTATTTTCACTGAGTTTACCCTTTATCCTTGCCTTGTCTGTGCCCATAGCTGTGTTGACCTCTTCGATTATGAGTTTTGGGCGCATGGCTGTTGATCAAGAGTTGACAGCTGTTAAGGCGTGTAGCGTTAATATTTATAAGAAAATGACCTTATTATATATCATCGCTCTTTTCCTTGCAGGAGGGATGGCTTATTTTAATGATTTTATACTCCCAGATACTAATCATGTCTTGAAGAATTTGATGATTAAAGTCACCTATCGTAAGCCGATCAATGCTATAAAACCTGGTACATTTACATCTTTTGAAAATATCTCTGTCTATGCAAAAGAGGCAGTAGGAGAGGAATTACACGGCGTGATTATCTATAATCGTGAGTCCTCAAGTTTTCCTACGACCATTACAGCAAGCAAGGGAACTATTTCTATAGAAAACAATGCCAATAAGGTGCGCATTGATCTCTATGACGGCGAGATGCATGAGAAAGATGCCCATGAACAAGATAAATATCAAATCAGATACTTTAAGCATTACTCATTGATAAAGTCTGATTTAGGCTTTCAAATTGACAATAGCCCTACCAGTTATCGTGGCGATAGAGAAATGAACTCTAAACAGATTATGAGCATGGTAGAATCAAGGAAAAAGGATATTGATAGGCTGGAAAATGAGCTAAAACCTTTAAGAGAGAGCTTGCAAGAGCTTCCGACTAACCTTGAAGATCAAGAAGTTTATATAGAACATAAAAAGCTGAACAATATGATCAAACTAAAAGTGGCAGAAAAAGATGAGATTGAAAAGACAATACGCGTTTATCAGGTCGAAATGCACAAGAAATACGCCTTGGCTTTTGCTTGTTTTGTTTTCTTCTTGATTGGCGCTCCAATAGGAATGATGACAAAAACAAGTGGCATTGGTATGGCATTTTCTGTCTCTGCTGTGATATTCTTGATCTTTTATGTGATGATTGTGGGTGGTGAGCAATTGGGTGATAGAGGGCTTTTGTCACCTGCCCTGTCAATGTGGATACCAAACATTATCTTTCTTGTTTTAGGCATGATTGTAACATATACAAGTTATAAAGAGAAGAGCTTAATTGACCTTGATCGATTGAACAATAGAATTAAAAAGCTGATGAGTCGCTTTTCATAGTGAAGGACATAGGACATGAGACTATTAGATAAATATATTTTAAAGCAGTATTTAGGGACTTTTGTTATTATACTAATATCATTTATGGCAATGTTTATTGTCATTGATATATTTGATCGCTTACCACGTCTTTTAAAATACGAAAGCGATTACTGGCTTTTAGTGCAGTATTTTGTCTTGAGGGTGCCATATTTATCTATTTTAGTGAGCCCTGTTATCGTGCTTTTATCTGGCTTATTTTTAATGAATACACTATCAAAATACCATGAGTCTATAGCCATGCGCGCTGCGGGTATCAGCATAAGACGAATGGTCAGCCCCTTATTGATTGTAGGCATTTTGATGAGCATAATAATTGCTTTATTAGGTGAATTTGCGCTGCCGCCAATAGAAACCTACCGTAATAAGATCTATACTGTCGATATCAAAAAGCAGCAATTAGAAGATGTGAAATTACGTTCGAATATTTATTATTCAGGCTCAGAGGACTATCTATATTATATTGGTTTCTTTGATGGATATCAAAACATCATGCGCACAATAGATATTACCAAGTTCGACGGTAAGAATGGCAGCATTAGCCGTAAAATAACCGCAAATGACGCAGTATGGAATGGAGAGGCATGGATATTCTCCTCTTGCTATGATAGAGAGTTTTCAGCCGATAAAATGACCAAATACAGTTATTCAGCAAGGAGAGAGATCAAAGAGATCAAGGCTAATCCAAATGATTTTATTAAGGTTGCTAAGTCCAATTATGCGATGAACTATTTTGAGCTAAAGGAGTACATCAAGAGCCTGAAAAAGATTGGTGAAAAGTATCATTCTGAGCTTGTAGATTTATATACAAAGATCAGCTTCCCCTTGGCAAACTTTATTATCTTATTGTTTTGCGTCCCATTAGCATCTACCTCAGTCAGAAGCAAGGGGCGTGGTATTGTCTTTCTTTTTGGAGTAATTATTTGCTTTGCGTATCTGACCACTCTTCGTATTTGCCAAAGCTTGGGCTACAATGAGATACTTGACCCAGTGTGGGCTGCTTGGTTACCTAATCTAATCTTCTTTACTTTTGGTTTTTTCTTTTTAGTAAAGTCAGAGGTTTAGAGAGGTTGTTGCATAGTACCCAAAATAGTTTATAAAAGAATAAAGCAGTATCATAAATAAAAAAACATCACCCTCTCTATATATAGGGCTTACAAAATGGTGTTTTTGAAAAACTATTTTCACCCCAATCAGCAGATGCCTACTACGAGCGGGTTTAGAGGTGATTTTTTTTTGTACCAACAACTTTCATTTGTTGACTCAGATCTACTGCATTTCATATCTCACTTCTCAGTTTTCAGTATTCTTCAAGTTAGTAAATTTGATTTATGCATTAATCAACACCCTCTTAGAACTTCCAGGTTCTCATGAAGAATATTTGATGTTCTTCATTTTTATTATTTGGCATCAATTTAAATTCATAAATGCCTTGTATTTTCATCGGTAAGTCATAGCGTAAAGAGAAGTTATTGTACATATAAAGGCTATTGTTTTCGAAGATATCAGTTTCTTCTTGAAACACTGCTTCGTAATTGAAAAAGAGGTCTTTACTGATGTATTTTCCAAAGTTTACTGATAGATTATTGAGAAAAATAGAGGAGCTAAAGCTTAGGATATCTTTATCTTGCCCTTTCATTTTTGCTTGATTTGTAGATTTGTATTCATTAAAGAGGTTTTGAACAAAGCCAGGATTAATATTAAAGCTATCGAGCTTAAGTCTTTTTCGAAAATTAGTCTCTAAAGGCGTAATATATGGATTGATAAAGGCAGAGCCCAGCCCGACACCAAAGAGTTGTAAGGCTTCGTCTTGTAATATTGATTGCTCTCCCTGTTCAGAAAGTTCGTCCAAAGACTTGCCATATCTGAGCTTGGAGAGCATTTGGAATACATTTGTATCGTCAAGATTATCACTTTTCAAGCTGACAGTAAACGATTCGAGGTAATTGTCTATAGCTGGGTCGGAGCTAATCTCCAGATAGATGGTTGTGCCATCAGGTGCCTTTTTATAAAAAGAGCCCATAATTATTGGATAATAATCGAATGGCGTGATAATCACAGAGACATAATCGGCTTGGAATATTGTTCCAAATATCTCTGCTTCGCCGCTTTCCGAGATAAATGAGCCAGAGTTGACACCCCAGCGCCCATTTTTGTAAGTCAATTCCATATAGCTGTCTGGATTAACAACTAAATCGAGCGGGTAGGTAACATAGCGCATATTGTTTTTGAATCTTAGCACTAAATCAAGCGTGAAAGGGTAATCAGAGCTCGAGCTTGCTCTCCTTCTTTCTGCTCTATTATACGAACTTTTTCTCTTTTTATCATCATTTTTTGCCACGATGAGATTCAAGTATTGCAAGAGGTTTTCTGAGTCAGTTGGATAAATACCGCTGCCATTGTTAAATTCAATATCACCAGTGAGATGAATATCATCAAAGGGTCCCTTTATCTCAAACTCTGACCCTGTTCTGCCTGTCAACTTAATGTTTGCGACAGTGTTTTTGGGTGAAAAACTCGGTACATGGATGAGCAACCCATCTCCTTCTGACTTTAAATAGAGATGTCCTAAGTTTACATTTCCTATGACAAAGTCTTCTTCATTATTCTTTATTTCATTTCTAATCGATATATTTCCTTTACCCATGCGAAAGTTAAAGGACTCAATATTGAGACGATTATTTATTATTTGCGCATGAAAGTTGATCCTATCGATTAATTGAGGCTGTTGTTGAAGCTTTAGTTTGCCTCCGCTCATATTTAATTCAGCTGATTCTATTACCAGTCCTTCATCGTTCATGGAGAGCTGTGCGTATCCAGTGAGTTTGGACTGTACTTCGTCGACTATATCTAAATCTTTACTCAAATAACCGAGTGGGTCCATCGTTATATCGAGTCTCAGATTGGCGGCTGAGTCATATGCTCGGTCTAATATCATGTTGAAATTCAAAGCACCTTGCCCTTGAATATTGTAATATAAATTGGGTCCTAAAGAGAATTGATTGACGACAAACTCTCTATCTTTTTGCTCGATATTAAAGCTCAAACTGTTCAGGTTTTGATTATATAGTAAAAGCTTTTCCGCATTGAATTTTGCTGTAAAGGTTGGCGTATTATTGCTATAATTAAAGCTAAAATTCCCATTAAGATCAGCATAAGAGTCTGGTAATTGAATCAAGTCATTTAGCTCGCAGTTTAATACAGCATCAAACTTTGCCTCTGCACCAAAGTCATTTATATACCCTGAAGTATTAAAAACCTTTTTTATACCAGAATAAATATCAAAACTCTTGACTAACACTTGATCGGGATTGCCTTGTAATATCGTCTTTATGTCAAGCTTATTGCTCTCGGCAAACTGCATTCCTTCGATGGTAAGATCTGCATAAATAGAGTTGTCAATAGTTGAATCATACGATAATCTTGCTATGTTCAGGTTGCCTTTTAGTTTTTGATTTATGTCCAAATCGATAAAGTATTGAGTGATATTTGCCAGAGGTATCTTTTGATTTTGGCTCTCTATTTTGTAAAAGAAGTGTGGCTTTATGCCTGCCGTGAGCGTTGTCTGAATAGTGTTATTTATCTTAAAACTTGTTGTTTTGAGGCTGTCAAGATTGCCTTTAGCTTTCAAGTCAAAAGTTATCGGGTGCAGGTTGTAGAAGGCATTTTGTACTTTGCAAACCAGCTCAGACTCTTCTTTTTTCAGATCAGCATTAATTGTGGCATCGAGCTCACCGTAGAATGCATAAGCAGCATGTTTGGGGATATTGATTTTGATCTTGCTATCGAAAGCGTCATTGGCAAAGTCCACTTGTATTTTACCACTGATAGGCATTTTTTTGATCGTTTCATTGTTGTTTTGAAGATGAAAGTTCTTAAAATCAGCTATCAGGTGATGGTCCTTTTTAGCAATATTACATTTATAATCGAGAGTGAGCGACTTGTCTTGATTGTAAATATCAATATCGTATTGACCTTTGGACGTATTGAAAGTCCCATAAACTTGATTAAGTTCATAATCCTTGTATTTGAGATCCACATTTTCAAGAGTATTCTCAGCATAATACTTCTGTTTTTCATATTTAATCGAGCTCTTTATGCTACCTTTAAGACTCAGATTATCTATTTGATAAGCGACATTATTTGCAGTGACATTGGACTTTAAGCTCTGGCTTTTAAGATTATATTCACCAGAGATCTTTGCTTTACCATTTAGTGCCGTGACCTCATTAGATTCAAAACTTATCGCCTTATTGAACAGATCCTCTGTCTTGACAACAAGAACAATGTTGTTTACCCCTTCTCCCTGATATTGCAAGCTATCGGAGGTAATTGTACTTTTAATCTTAATCTGATCTTTTGCATAGTTTTTGATGATATTATTAAGATTACAATCAAGACTACCCACGGCATCCACTTTGCCTGTAACACCTATTGTAGCGGGCAATTGTAGATTATTAATTTTATAATTGAGATGCGTTTGTCTTTTTTTGAATGGAGATAGGACTTCGCCACTAATCTCTGTGGTCAAGTCTGAGTCAGTATCAAATCTTGCAGTAAATATTGCCTTATCTTGATCACCGTAGATGCGCAATCCTGAGGGTAGAACTTGCTCGATAGAAAGCATTTCTTGTACTTTTTGATCTTGTAAGTCAATCTTGGCTTCATTAAGAAGGATATTATAAGCAGTTTTGTTTGCATCGTGCTCCAAAAACATTGATGTAGTCAGATCTGTCTTGAGTATTTCATTTATTATGAGGTTTTTTATCTTTAGATTTGAGATATCGCCTTTTACAGAGAGTATCTTTTTCTTGCTGAAAATGGCATTGATATCGATATCTGTATGGTTTGAAGAATGTGCTTGAATAGAGATTCTGCTCTGCTTGGCATTATTTATCTCGATATTAATTGAGTCAATTTCTGTATTCATTTTAATATCAGGTCTTTGTATTTGCAGTTTAACTATGCCCTCTTCGAGCTTCAGTTTTTCAAACCAATTGCATATTTCTGATATCTCAAAATCTTTACCTGTGCTTTCAGACATGACAAAAGAAAGTTCGGGGCTTATTATGCGTAAATCTTTGATAGGTTTGGCTTTGGTAAACTTAGAGAAAAGCACAAAAAACAGATTATAATCAGCATACACCTGTTTTATTTTTATATTATATTTACCTTTATTATCTTCGAGCTTAAGATGAGAGATGAATAATTGTCTTTCATTGATAGAAAACTCGTCCATGGTCACTTTTGCATCCATCGTGTTTTCAATAATATCATTGATTCTCAGTTTAATAAAATTAGCTGCATTAAAGAATTTAAAAGCAAGAAAGACAAAGATATTGATAAGCAGTAAAACTATTACGAGCCAAACAAAAAACCGATTGTAGCGCAAATAATCTCCTTTGGGTTAAGTGCTTGTGGTAAAACTAATGTCAAGAGATGATCATTTTCATGAACTATCTATTAGCTATTCATACCAGGGACTAATTCCAAAACTCCTTGCTCAAGCCTGTAATTTGTGTTCATACTATTACAAATCATTTGATCGTGTGTTGCTATAATAAAGGTTTGCCCATAATCTTCATTCAAACCTTTGATCAAGCTGATTATTTCTTCTGCGTGTTTTGCATCCAAATTGCCTGTAGGTTCGTCGGCAAAGACAATATCAGGATGATTGATAAGCGCTCTTGCGATGGCGGTTCTCTGTTGTTCTCCACCGCTCAATTGGTTAGGGTAGTGATTCAAACGTTCGTGCATTCCAATTCTTGCCAACAATTCACCAGCCTCTTTAAGTGCTTTATGCCATGATTTACCAGCGATATACATCGGAATAGCCACATTTTCTATGGCGGTAAAATCCATCAATAGGAAATGGAATTGAAAAACGAAACCGATATGTTTATTTCTAAAGGCAGCCAACTCTTTATTTTTACTGGTAACTAATTTATCAAAATAGTGTATCTCACCGCTTGTTGGCGAGTCGAGCATGCCAAGTATATGTAATAATGTACTTTTCCCACTGCCAGACGAGCCTCGAATAGCGATTAAATCGGCTTTACAGACAGACAGGTTTACACTTCGTAGAATCTTCAATACAGAGTTAGCGTCTTGATAATTTTTGACTATACTATTTGCTCTAAGAATCTCCATGGTCCCTCTTTATTTATTCATTCTCAAAATATCGATTATATCCAGCATCTTCAATCTTTTTAAAGCAGCATAAATCGAGACGCTGACGACGATTGTCGCAGTTGTAAATATAATCAAAAGCGTTAAAAAACTGATATCAACATGAAAAGCATCAAGCAAATAAACTTGCCCTTCCATTTTGATAAAGCTCTGTTTACTAATCAATTTGGCAACAAACCAGCCACCAATTATGCCACTGATAATGCCAGCGATTCCCATCAATAAAAACTTTGTGAAATAAATCTTATAAACACTTTGGTATTTTAGCCCAATAGCGCGCAGGATAGCGATTTTCTTTTTATCTTCATTAATGCTGGTAATTGTCGAGGAGATGGTAGAAAATGAGGCGATTATTATTAAAAAGAAGAGAACAATACCGATCACCCATTTCTCAAGCTTAATCAAAGAAAAAATATTGCCATTATAATGAATCCAAGAAAACACTTGATAACGGAAATGAAACTCTTTTTCCCATTTTAATGCTATTTCTCTTGCCTTTTCGATATCTTCTGTTTTTATTCTTACTTCGATTAAATTGTATTCATTCATTCCACTTTTGCGTTTGGTCAGCTTTTGAGATTCTTCTTGAGAGACAAAAATATTCTTCATATCATATTCATACATGCCTGTCTTAAAAGTACCTACAACGCGCAAAGGAAGCTGTTGCAATGAGCTAAAACTTGTCCTTTGATCCGCACCTGAGAGGATAAAGATTGTGTCATTGAGGGCAATATTATATGTATCGGCAAGCTCTTTTCCAATCACTATATCATTTTCTTGCTCCAGAAGATGAGTCCCCTCTGCAATTATTTCACGATAAGATACAGGCAAATCGGTTCTCTTATCATCAATGCTACGATAATTTACTCCTTTTAGCGATGAACCGATCGAAAGCATACCCTGTCCATTAATCACAGCTTGGCTACTGACATATTCTTGTTGTTCTTTTAGGTATTTTTCAATCCTCTCTATATCACTATTTTGCAAGTCATATAAGCCAGGTTTGAAGAAATAAATATGTGCATTAAAATTCAAAATACTATCCTTTAATGCCCTTTCATACCCTTCAAAAAGCATTAAGGTGCATGTTAATACAGACACTGATAATAGCAGACTCAGAAAGAAAAAAACCATGTCAAAACGCCTGCTTAACTGCCTTAAAATCAAACTCAACTTTCTTTGAATTACAAATCGCCAAATCATAAATAAACCTCAAACTCTAAGTTTTTATATATATTGTTTTTTGTCAACTGTAAAATCAATTTTTGTAAAGACTTTTGCCATAATTAGCTGATTTTACACTTTATACAAGTAATTTGTGAGGAAAATCCTCATAAATTAGAATATAAATAGCTCATATCAAAGACATAAATTAATAAAATCCAGGCATTGACTACTAATTAATTTCATATAAGAGTCTGAAAAAAATAGTAGTTTGCAATATCTTATTCCAAATTCTCTGTTTTAAAGGGGGCTAATTCTCTTTTCTTGATATGTTTTTCATTTTTACCTCTCGACAATGCAAACTGAATACTTTTATTCATAGAAAATATCTCACTTTTATTATCATTAACATAATTTTGTCTGCTTGTTCCCTTATCAATAGGCTCTTTTATAACAAAAATCAAGCTTGTATTTTGTGAGAATATCCGTAAATTTAGAGCTAATAATAGATTTTCCTTCATCAATTTTCTCAAGCTATTATATTGCTTAAAAATATTAATAATAAAATCCGTACACATATTCTTTATCAATACTTTATAGCGTTGCTGCACACGATATACAAAACTGAGAAACACACTAAACGAAGATACTCCTTGAGCTCTTTTTTGCATACTGTGAACTTTGTAAACCTTTGCATAATCGCCAAATAGAGTTTTAACCATCAAAGGCATTTCTCTCCATAATGCACAGAGATATGGCTGATTATTCTTGATCTCTATATTCTGTGGCAAGATTGAACGTATTGCAGGCTTTCGTAATATCACTACATTATTACAGGCATAATATGCTAAAATATGATCGTCTATGCGTTTAGGGAAATTGTGCCACCCTTTTAAATATACTTTCATGTATCCTCCTTTATAATAGATATTTTGTCTATTTTGATTTGTTAAACTATTCAGATATTTGCTTTTATAGATTGCAGCACTTAACACCTTGTTTATCTCTTAATGGATATCATCTTTTTCTCGACAATTGCCCACCTTGTTTCTTAGTTCTCGTTTTAAAATCCACACCCCTCTACTATAATACGCAGGACAAAACGGGGGTTTTGCAAAACTAAATTTCATTCA
>JAKPKU010000171.1 GCA_029553545.1 Candidatus Cloacimonadota bacterium | reverse complement strand
GAACAATATTAGCTTACTTGGCAGAAATCTTTACGATTTAGATGACTACACCCCAGATGAAATAATTAACATACTTGAAGTCTCTAAAGTTATGAAAGAGATAAATTCACGAGAATATAAAAAGCTACCTACCTTAAAAGGTAAAACCATATGCACTTTATTTGTAGAAAACTCAACACGCACTCGCATGTCTTTTGAGCTTGCTGCAAATCGCTTAAGTGCAGATGTTGTCACATTTGAAGCAACAACTTCATCGCTCCAAAAAGGAGAAAGCCTACAAGACACAGTTACTACCCTAAATGCTATGGGTATCGATCTTTATATAATTAGACACAGCTCCGCTGGCAGCCCACAAATAGTAAACAAATATACTGGTAAACCTGTTATGAATGCAGGAGACGGGCGCCATGCACACCCTACGCAGGCTTTGCTTGATATGTATTCAATTTACGAAAGATTAGGGTCACTGAATGGTCTCAAAATAGCAATAATTGGCGATATAGTCAACTCAAGGGTTGTACGCTCAAATCTAATAGGAATGAAAAAGCTTGGTGCTGAAGTTACAATCTGTGGTCCACGCACTCTTGTTCCAAACCATATGGACACTGTATATGGTTGCAAAGTGACTTATGACCTAAAGACAGCCTTAAAAAATGCAGATGTCGTAATGGGGCTTAGAATGCAGCTTGAAAGGCAAACTGAGGGCTTATTCCCCAGTTTAGAAGAATATACAAAACACTATGTTTTATCAAAACAAACAATAAAATGGGCAAAAAAAGACGCATTAGTCATGCATCCAGGACCAATGAACCGCGGTGTTGAAATATTACCTGAGTTAGCTGATAGTTCCCAAAGCATAATATTAGACCAAGTATCAAACGGTGTAGCAGTGAGAATGGCTTTATTGTTTTCAATATTAGGTGGAAGATTTTAGGAGGACCAATGAAAATACTTATAAAAAATGCAAGTGCATATATTAATAAAACTTGGATTGACACAGACGTTTTGATTGATAAACAAAATATCATCAAGGTTGAAAAAGAGATTAATGATAAAGCAGATTTAACTATCGATGCAAAGGGTAAAAAGCTCATACCTGGCTTTGTTGATTTGCATTGTCATTTAAGAGACCCTGGGCAAACATATAAAGAAGATATCCACACAGGCACTCGTTCCGCTGCAAAAGGTGGCTTTACAACTATTTGTGCTATGCCCAATACAGAGCCTACAATCGATAATATTGGTGAAGTAGAATATGTTCAACGCAAAGCAAAAGACTTAGGACTTTGCAAAGTTAAAGTGATTGGAGCCTCAAGTAAAAAGCTCGAAGGTAAAGAGATAGCAGAAATTGCAACCATGAAAGAGGGCGGAATAGTCGCTGTATCTGATGATGGGGCGTGTGTGCAAAACTCAAAACTGCAATCAAATATAATGCTCTATGCACAAAACTTTGATATACCTGTAATCATCCATGCAGAAGACTATAGCTTAGCGGGTAAAGGACAAATTGCGGGTGGTAAAATGGCAACTAAACTCGGCTTGTCTGGAATCCCTGCTTTAGCTGAAGAAGTAATTATATCACGCGATCTGATGCTTTCTGAAGCGACTAAGTGCCAAATACATATTGCTCATCTATCCACAGCTAACTCTGTTGAAATGATAAGGCAAGCAAAAAAGAAAGGGATAAAAGTCACTTCTGAAGTCACCCCTCATCACTTAATTTTTAATGAAGATAGGCTTGCAACTTTTGATACAAACTTTAAATGTAAGCCTCCAATTCGCTCTGAGAAAGATAGACAAGCATTAATTGCTGGACTCATAGATGGAACTATTGATCTAATTGCAACGGATCATGCCCCTCATGCAGATTTTGAAAAAGAAAAAGAGTTTGACTTTGCACCATTTGGCGTAATTGGCTTTGAGACTGCTTTCCCTGGCTTGTATACTCATTTAGTAAAAAACAATATCATATCTTTAGAATTACTAATCGAAAAACTATCTACAGCACCTGCTTCATGGCTAAAACTCAATTCTGGGGTGATAGAAGTTGGTAAGGCTGCAGATCTTGTTTTGGTAGATTTGAATCAATCTATAGAAATAAATAATGAGACAATTATCTCCAAATCAAAAAACTCTCCTTTCTTAGGAGAAACCTTGTTTGGAAGAATTGAGTTGACAATATGTGATGGAAAAGTAACGTGGGAGATAAACAATAATAAGTAATACTTCTACATTGCTTGAAAGGAGAAAGGCTTGAAAGACCACAAAGGTTTAATAGTCAACAATATAAAGCTCAATGATCATTACTATCTTTTGTCTATAAAAATAGATGATGACCCAAAAGAGCTCGGGCTTGCTGGGCAGTTTTATGAGCTAAAAGTAAAGAGCTCACAAAGGTTTAGAGTACCAATCAGTATTTACGACATACATGACAATATAGTCGATTTTATGATAAAGGACATTGGTAAAGCCACACACGAGCTGAGCCTATATAAAAAGAATGATAGCATCTCTGTCTTAGGACCATTAGGAAAACCTTTTACAGAAGCAATTAATAATCAAAAGTGTTTGCTCATCACTGGTGGAGTCGGTTATGCGCCTCTTAATTATTTTAAAAACACTTTTCCCCATGCAACGATAACTTGGTTTCATGGTGGGGCAAATAAAGATGAAGTATTCCCTGCTGATAGGATCTATACAAATGACGGTTCTGAGGGTATCAAAGGCTTTGTCACACTTGATCTTGAGCAATACCTAAAGGAAAACATGGTCGATAGAATACTAACCTGTGGACCAAGGATCATGATGAAAAATATTGTACAAATAGCCCTTCCCTATGTTAAAGATATCGAGGTGTCTTTAGAGGAATATATGGCATGTGGCATTGGAGTTTGCTTTGGTTGTGCTGTAAAAATAAAAAATGGTGAGGACTTTCTTTACAAAACTGTCTGCAAAGATGGTCCAATATTTCAAGGAAGCGAGGTAATTTGGGATGAATAGACTAAAAACAAGTCTTGGCAAGCTTAGCTTTAACAATCCAATAACTGTCGCTTCTGGTACATTTGGCATCGATTATCAACAATTCTACGATTTGAATTTATTGGGAGCAATAGTAACAAAAACAATTACACCAGAATTAAAAAAAGGCAATCCAACTCCACGCGTTTATGAAACAGAATGCGGTATGCTAAACTCTATTGGTTTACAAAACCCTGGTATTGATGAGTTTATAAAAACTACAGTTCAAGATTATAAACATTTCACCAATCCATTGATTGTTTCATTTTCTGCCTCAACAATAGATGAGTTTTGTGAAATGCTGACAAAATTAGAGGCTATTGACTTTATCAAAGGTTATGAAGTTAATGTTTCATGTCCAAATGTTGAAAATGAAGGGCTTGCTTTTGGGGTAGATGAAAAAATAGTATACCAGCTTACAAAGAAGCTTTCAGAGCTAACTAAAAAAGAGCTAATTATCAAGTTATCTCCAAATGTAACAGACATAGTCAGTATTGCCAAAGCTGCAGAAGAAGGTGGTGCAAGCTCTGTTGCCTTGATAAACACACTACTTGGTATGGCAATAGACTGGAAAACAGGTAAGTCAATGATAAGACGTGGTGTTGCTGGATACAGCGGTGTCGGAGTAAAGCCTGTTGCTTTACAAATGGTATATCGCGTACATCAAGCTATCTCAATTCCGATTCTTGCCATGGGTGGAATTCAGAACTATCAAGATTGCCTTGAATTCATCTATGCAGGCGCCTCAATGCTCGCTATAGGAACATCTCAATTCTCTGATCCGACATTACCTATTACGATCATAAATGATTTGAAAGACCACTTTGATAGCAATAAGATTACCATTGATGAAATAAAGGGTAAGGTATGGGGAATCGCCTGATAATAAACAAAATATACGAATTATTAGCAAAACAGTATAATAATGATAATTGGTGGAAAGCCGACAGTATTGATGAAGTAATTATTGGGGCGATTCTAACTCAAAATACAAATTGGAATAACGTTGAAAAAGCCATAGCTGTACTAAAAGAAAATGGGCTTTGTAGCCTTGCAGGAATTACTAAAACAAAAGAAGAAGACCTTGCTGAATATATCAAAGCATCAGGTTTTTTTAAAGTAAAAGCAAAAAGGCTGAAAGCAGTTGCTGATAGCTTATACATGATTAACCTTGAGAAATATGACAATGATGAGCTAAGGGCGTTTTTGCTCTCAATACACGGTATTGGAAATGAAACTGCAGACACGATTATGCTTTATGGCTACAATTTACCAAGCTTTGTAATAAATGCCTATACAATGCGAATTTATTCAAGAATTGGCATAATAAATAAGAAAGACAAGTACAACCAAGTTCGCCAGCTATTTATGGATAATATTAGTAAAGATATCGAATTATACAAGATATACCACGCATTAATTGTTACTAATGCCAAAGAAGCATGTAAAGTAAAGCCTCTTTGCACAAAATGCCCACTAAAAGCCCTATGTAAATTTGGAAGTGATTATGAAAACATTGATTCAAAGAGTAAGTGAAGCAAGTGTAACCGTCGATAATAAAGTAATAAGTTCTATTAAACA
>JAKPKU010000156.1 GCA_029553545.1 Candidatus Cloacimonadota bacterium | reverse complement strand
AGCTCTGCAAATGTTTGATCATAACCTTCTGGAACAAAAATCGGATCATAACCAAACCCTTCTCTTCCATGAGGCTCTTCAATAATGCTTCCCAAGACTACGCCTTTCATGCTGACAGTCTCACTTTTGCCAGGAAATGCCAAGCTCACAATTGTCTCAAATCTGGCACGCCTATCGATCTTTCCTGTCATGTTTTTCAACATTTTATTCACATTATCTGTATAAGAACAGTTCTCTCCCGCATAACGTGCTGCAAACACTCCAGGCTCATCATTCAATGCCGTTACAAAAAAGCCTGTATCGTCTGCGATTGCTGGTAAGTTTGTATAATCAGCAGTTTCTTTTGCTTTTTTAATAGAATTTGCTAAGATCGTATCTTGGTCTTCATCAATGTCAGGTAAACCATCAATATCTGCAGAACAAATGAGTTCAAGATCTAAGCCATGTAGCATAGCTTTGATTTCTCTAAATTTATCTCTATTTTTAGTGGCAACGACAAGCTTCATAGTCTATGATAGTTTTTTAAAGAATGATTTTACAGTGTTTATTACAGGATTGTCCAGCTTAGCTTGAATAAGATTATTAATCGAGCGGATTATTTCTATCAGGTTTTTACTTCCACTCCAGTTATCAATTAGGATCTTCTCGTCTGTGTCCATCAAAATTTGATCGAGTGCCATTACAACTAATACCAAGTCATCGACATAGCCTACTATAGGGATAAAGTCAGGGATAATATCAATAGGTAGAATGAGATAGCCGATTATCGAGCCCAAGAACACCTTTTTAGATTTTGCTATTCTCTTGTCCATAAATAAACGTGTCAGCAAGATAAAGAAGTCTGGCAAGAGAAATAGGAAGTCAGATAATTGTAGCTTGGTTGGGTCTTTGCTTTTAGGAATCTTATTGCCGAGCTTCTTTCTGAGTTTCTCATAAAACTCAAGCTTTTTTGGTTCATCATGAATTATATCTTCATTAATCTTATTAAGCGTTTCTTGATCGAGTTCTTCCGCATGCAATTCTTCATGGTTTAATTCATTATCTTTCATCAGACCTCCTTTTTTGGGTATTATATCACTTTTATATTCAAATGTCAATATTCTTTTTACAATCCTTGATATATTTCTTTTGTTTTATTTAGTTTATCGCTTACTTCCAGTTCTTTTTCTTTTTCTTTAGCAACCACTTCTTCTTTAGCATTGTTAATAAAATTACTATTTGAAAGTTTCTTTTGAATGATAGAGAGCTCGGCTTCAAGCTTGGTGATTTGCTTTGTCAGTCTATCTTTTTCTGCTTGAACATCGATTAACCCAGTCAATGGCAAGAAGATCTGTACATTCTGAGCAACTGCAGCAAGGGATGATTTTGGCTTTTCAATTGATACAGCCACTGTAGCTTGTTTTACTTTTGCCAGCTTTTTAAAATAGCTCTGATACTCTGCAAAAAGCATTACTTGGTCATTATCAACACATTTGATTGTTATCTCTATTTCCAGTCCTGGAGAGAGATTTACTTGCTTTCTCAGATTACGAATAGCAG
>JAKPKU010000155.1 GCA_029553545.1 Candidatus Cloacimonadota bacterium | reverse complement strand
TACATCTTCAGCCATACGCCAGATAGCTGACCCGACTTTATCAACAATAGTTAATATTCGCATTTCACCTCTCCTATTCCGTTCGCCTTTTTGTGAACGATTAGTTTAAAATTATTTTCTTTTACAAATTCATCAACCGCTTTTTTAACTCCGTATTGGTCTTCACGCTCTTCAAAGTTATATCTGTGATTATAGTCATCAATTATTATTACTTTAGGTTTGAATTTAAGTGAATTATTTAAATCTTCTTTGACATACTCGTAGCGGTGATCACCATCAATACAAATTAAATCATATTGACCACCTAATTCCTTTAAGCAAGACGATTCTCTGACCAGATAAGTCCACCTATCTTGTAAACCATACTCGTGTACTTGATCGATTGTGTTTTGATATAAAGACTTATCTACGCTTAATAATTTTCCACTCCCAGCTTGTAAAATTGCCATAGTAGATATAGCCCAAGCAACACCTATTTCAAGAGCATTTTTATATCCTGATCTCTTAGAAATATCAAAAATACAATCATACATCTCTTTAGTCGGTTTATGGTCAAACTGCTCTTTGTAGTAGTCGTTTGGTTTCATTTTTCCATTTTTATAAATAAAATATCCCCTTCCCGTTTTACATCTATATTTCTAAATGGTGGCAATTTATATTGTTTCTGTCTTAAACATCCGGCTTCAAAGTAAGGTGACTTTATCTAATATTTTGTCTTTTAAGTATTCGACATAATGACCATTATGCTCAACCGATAACCATTTTTCTATACAGTTACGTTTGGGAAAATAGATAGTTGAATTTCCACTTCCCCACTCTAAAACTGTTCTCGGTTTGAGTTCCTCTATTAAATTGTCAATGATATCTATTTCTTTATCAGACATCATTGGTTTTGTACCATCAATCATAATAACTACACTTATTATATCCAAACATAGAATACCCAAACTGTTCTGGTTTTAAGTTTTTAATAGTTTCTTGAATATATTTAGGGTGATCTGATATTGGTATTGGTTTGCTGTGTTTTTTAATCCTACCCTCCATCATATCTTGCCAACCTTGCCAAAAGTCATCGCCATATTGGGATTTGTTAAATGTTCTGCGATATGCTCGATCCATTCTTCCAACTTCTTTTTTGATAACCTCTTTAGTTTTAAGTAAATGCTCATAGTTATATATCGGCACAGTGATACAAGGTGGCTCGATAATTTGTTTTCCGTCTAAACTTGGCTGACATAAGTCTCCACCGGAATCAAACCTTATTCTATCGCCATACATGCCCCTATTTACCGCTACAATAGCCCTAGACTTAAGATTATACCTATCTGGTAGGATAAACTGCCATTTAAGCAAAGACGCAGCCGGGGCGTCACCAAGGTTTTCTAGTGCTTGTCTGATATTATCCATGTCATTTTCGTGGAATACATAATCAATGTCCGCCCTAATTACCCAATCGCCAGTACAAGCTTCATATCCTCGCTGAAATTGTTGACCGATAAAGTCAAATCCAAACTCGTCAGCCCAAGCGTAATTTAATACTTTGATTTTCCCACCAATCATCAATCGATTTTCTTGGTCATAGATCAAATTACGCTCATTAAACGCTTTAAAAATAAGAGATGTATTAGGATCATATTTGCCATTGAAACCATTTACTACAATAACTTCATCAGCTAAATCTAAATAACTCTGCAAACTTTCTTTCCAGTGATTGTTTTCGTAATCAGATATAGTTGTAAAAATTGATAGTTTCATTTGCGAAATTTACAAATATATCCGTTATCAAATAATCTCTCATCATCTTTAATCGGATGCATCCTTTCAGCCGACCAGAACGCTTGTAGGTAATCTTTGTATGTTGCCGGTCGTGGTACAATCTCGACTTCTTGAAAATTAAACAACCTTGCCATTTTTTCAACCCAGTTTCCTGTGTATCGCATATAGTCAATTCCTTTAGGATTGTGTAAGGGATAATTAGTAGGAAAAGTTACATACATAGTTCCATTTTCAGATAACCAGTTATATAAATTCTTAAAAGCTACAACCGGATTCCAGATATACTCAAAGACCTCTAAACAGAATATCGTGTCCCAATATAATGAAGTTTCGAAAGCAAATATCTCTTGCGGTGCTTTAAATTCATTTAAATCAATCTGATAATCACCCCCCTCGTGGTCCAAGATAGCAACCCGGTTAGCTTCAAAGCTTTTAACTCTCGGCTGAATTGGTTTATCTAACCCCCCAACATCTAAAACCCGATCAGCTTTTATTTCAAGCGTTTTAAGATAATCCTCGAGTTGCGTTCTATATATTGACGCCATCAAACACCTTTCTGTATTCATCAAACATACGGTTCAAATAAAAATACTCCTTACCATGTTTTTCGTAGTAATCCATTATCTCTTTTGCTCCACCACTTTCTTCAAGCATTAAGGGTTCACAACCAGAGAGTAGTGCCTCAATTAAAGTATTAGAACAAGCGTCATTGTAGTATGAATATATAAAGTGATTAGCCGATCTAAAAAGCAATGCCATTTGTTCTTTACTTACAAACCCCCAATACTTTATTTTTTCTCCATTAAAGAAATCAAAATTAGACGGGACATTTTCAGGCGAGAACCTTCCAGTAATCCATAATTCCAAATCATTATCTCGGTGTAATTCTTGAAAAGTGTACCACGCTTTGTGCCATTGTTTGTTATCGTGATTTGATGACCGAGAATATAAGTAAACAGTTTTATCAGTCTTGATTTTATCCCCATCTGAATTAAATATCTTTTCATCGCTTGAGTTTAATATCACGCATTTATTCTTGGCTTTTAAATAAGGATCTAGATAATTCATCGCCCAAGTAGATTGATAAACCACCATATCAGCCATATCAGCAATAATTTTAAGCCCTTCCATGCGAGTTACTTTCCGCCCGTCATAAACCATATCTCTATTAGTTGATTTTTTAAGTACATTATCAACCCTTAAGACAAGAGGTTTTTTAGGTATATCACTTATTGCCGAAAGCATTGAAACACTAGAAACTACATAAACATCACACTCTTCAGGCGAGGTTAATTCAAAACCCTGCTTCATATTAGAAATCCAACTCCAACCCCCGCCCTGTTTGTCTTGTTCTTGTCCTAGTATGTGTAGTTTCATTTCAAATATTTTAATAATTCTTCAAATTCTTCCCATAAATTAAATTTCTCGACTTCCCAAGAATGTCCAAAGAGATAATATTTTTTGTTTTCCTGCTTTGATTTATTCCACCACTCTTTTGCGAGTTTGAGCCAGTTTTTGCCCGAATACTCATCTCGCTTTGGATGGATATGGATTGTAGTATTTTGCTCATAACTATCTTCACTGTGTCCGAGGAAAAATACTTTTGTTGTTCTTGCCTCTTTATATCCACACTTTTTAACCAGCTCTTTTGTTGTTTCCGAGTATCTGCCTTTGGGATAACAAAACTTTGTTATTGGTTTCCCTATTATCTTTTCCAGCGTGTCTTTGTTTTTCGATATCTCCCAATATTGTAAATCTTTGCCTAAATCTCTAATACACTCCGGGTGGGTAACAGTATGCCCTCCGATAGTATGACCCTTACTATCAAGCCATTTAATCTGTTCTGGTAATAAGTCGCCTGTTGATGGAATATAAAATGTACCTCTGAGATTATATTTTTCCAATAAAGCAGCGGTATGAATATCCAATAAACTTCCATCATCAAACGATATATCAATCATTTCTTTTTACCTGATAATTCTTGATAATCTTTTGTCTTTCTGAGTTTGAGGTTCTTTTTTAACATACCAATCTGCATATCTGGTGTATATCCACAATAAAGAAGTTTGTAACATAGGGCGTTAGTGTCTTTGGGTAAACAAAACCCGGCAAAGCCTTCATTTTCAGGAAATACTGCGGTGTGCATAACATCAACTCGGGGATCTAATGCCCAACCTTGCCAAGCATCATACCAATTAACACCCAGAGCTTCAGCTTGTTCTTTTGCTTCAGCTGCCCAGACTACCTTGTGAGCAAAATAGTCGTTTTCTTTGTATTTGATAAATTCAGCTGTTGTTTCATCTGTTTTGAAATACTTTTTTTCCGGACCAAGAATTGGAAGCAATAAATCAATAATATAATCACAATCTTCATCATCACCGCCCAAGATCAAAAATGGCGTAGCCGACATATCAGTTTGAAAATCCATTCGAGCAGTTACTTTATATTTCCCTTCCCCAACATACTCCGGTGACATACAGATTCTTTTGTTATATTTGTCTTTCAGATATTTAGTTGTCCCAATTTCAACAGTCGACTTAATTAAAATCACCGGTTCAATCCATTTAACAACATCTTCAACAATGGAAGTATCACATTGATAAACTTTTAGTCCATCAACTTCTTTGTAATTCTCACTCATTGGGGTCGGTACAGATACAACTACCAAATCACACTTATTAATTTCTTCCTTTGTTGCTGATTTATCACCTAGTTTTGGATCATATTCTATTACCTGGTATTTATCTTCAACCATACGCTTAAATGCCTGACCAACATATCCTTCACTGCCAACGATGCCGATTTTTTTCATTTTCCTCTCCTAAAAATTATTACTAAACAAATTAAAAAAACACCAATCTGTAATAGATATGGTATTAATTCCCCTGTTCCTTTATGTGAAAAAACTGTAAATCCCTTTGTAAAGTCGTAACAAATCTTCTGGACTTTTTGACTGAAAACTAAATGATAAAACTCATGAACTATCACCCCGAGAGCCACCGCACCCAAAAGCTCTAAAAATATTCTAATAATCTTCATTTTATTTTATTATAAAATTTGGCTTTTATTTTGTCAATTCTTTATCTAACATCATTAATTGTGTCGATCTATAAGGCTCAGATAGACTTTTAATAACACCTTTAACTAATCTGTAAATATATGGGTACTCCTTGTAATCATCTATTATTTCAAATCCAAAACAAATAGGTGATCCTCCTGTCAGTTTCCCGACCATATCTTCTTTCCACGAGGCAACAGTTATATCCATATTTCTTTTTTCTTCGGATAGTCGATTCCCATACTTGCCACTATTTCCCTTGCCTAATGTAGTTGAGCTTATGTAATCATTAATTTCATCGTCAGTTGGGGTAAACGGAACTGTCGCTGTCTTTGATAAAAATTCTATTTCTTCTCTTTGTTTAGTCGTTATTTTCATCTAACTCCTTTTTTACATCTTCATAAAAATACTTTTTACCAGCGTTACAAGGTCTGCCTGCTTCTTGGAGTTCGTTCCACTTTTCTTCTCCTATCCAATCTCTAACCCAAGATTCCATATGATTTCTGTGTTGGTCGTAATCCTGGTGGCAGGTAAAACATAAACAAAGTCCATTATCTAATCTCCAACGAGTGTTATAAGCTCCTCTACCTACAATGTGGGCGGATTCTAATTTCTTATCTGTTGTTCCACATTTAAGACATCGATAGTTGCCTATTTCCTTAACTTTCTCTGACCAAATTTTATCAAGCTTTTTTATCTCGCTTCGCTTCATCTATTCCTTTGTCTAGTTTTTCAGCTTCTTTTTT
>JAKPKU010000150.1 GCA_029553545.1 Candidatus Cloacimonadota bacterium | reverse complement strand
ATCAAATTTATCATGACATTCCCTACAAAGTATTATCAAGTTTCTTTTTTCTGTGTAATATTCCGGATAAAGTGACTTCGGAAGGATATGAGCTAAGTCATTAGCAGGCTTTCCACACAAAAAACATTTCTTTTCAAGATTGCTTTTAATCTTTGCCAGGATATTATTCTTTTGTTGTTGCTTCTTTGATATTATTCTCATTAGGAGATTCTTCATTTAATTTATCGTCTATTAACCAACTCGGTTTATTTTTAAGTTTATCAAGTCTATCTTTGTTTTCTTTAATATATTTATTATAATTTTCCGGCATATCCTTAATTTCATCAGCTTTCCATTCATTTAGGTTGCCATCCTTGCGTGCTTTTACTCTTGATGCGAATTCCTTTTCTGTGAGTAGAATAGGAATCATCACGCAACGACAGTGGGGGTGCCACATAGTCCATTTAAACGTCTTCGGATATGTCCCTTGCAATTCATCGCAAATGTCATAAAAAGGCACTCTTTTGCCATTTCTCATTATTGTGTGATTATTTGAAAGCCTTATTTCATATCCTTTTATAAGAGGATTGTTTTGATAGCTCGCCCATTCTGCTTCCCGATAAGCTGCATTTACTTCCGTTATGATTAGTCGCATAGCGTTTTTATAGGCACTTCGATAAACTCCTTGTCCGGGATTGTATTCTTTTGCTGCTTTGCTTAAACTCAATTTGTCGGTTTCTTTATCTCTTACTCTGCGAAATAGCGATTCAGGGTTGTTAAGATACTTTTTCATATCCCTTGCAATATCATCGGCTGATTTGCCTTGTTTTATGCCGTTTTGAATGGCAATCTCCATTTCCTTTTTAATTTGATCGTTGTAATTCCAAACCCTTTCCGATATATTCAAACCACCTTTCTTTTCGTTTACAATTCGATACGATTCTTTTGTTTTATTTCTTATATCCTTTGTAGCTTGTAGAACCGTCTTATCAATCTCTGTTTTATAATCTTCATTCAATCTGCCGAAAGCATTACTTAAATGATTATTTGTATTATCAATTCCATAACTCCATGCGTTAGCAATTCCTTTTTGAAGATTAGTATTGATGATTTGCGTTAATTCTGCAACTATCTTATCAACCTTTTTAGTTGTATAATTGGAAAACTTAAAATCTTCAGTTCCTTTTTTAATTGCTGATTGTACTTCAGGAAGGTTAAGCATACGTTTATAAGCATCACCGTAATAATACTTTAGTTTCTTGTTTATTCTTTCAATATACGCTTGTAATTCCTTCTCGTTCATTATAATGCTTTGATATATTTTTCAAGTACTTGTTTTGCTTGTAAGCAGGAGCCTGTCAGAACATCATAGCCTTTTGCTTCAACGTATAAAGCATATTCCATTCCGGCTACGATTACACCAATTAAAGATTCAGGATGAATTTTTGCTGCTTCTTCTGCAATTCTTTTACCTTCAACAATACCTTTTGAACCATCTCCTTCAATTCCTTTCCCTGCCATACCGAAATTTTCCGTAACAAGTTCACCTCTATCGTAAAGAATAAAGCCAATAGACGAGCGGAGGTTGTTTGTTTGATCCTTATAGGTATTTGTTTTCTTTGCAAGGTTGACAATATCACGACAAGCCATTTCAAAAGCTTCCGTATATGATGCTTTTGCTTCTTCCGTTTTTGCATCAATCTTAGCAAACAATTTGCTTATATCAGTTGTGCATTTTATAGACATAACTTATTGATTTT
>JAKPKU010000087.1 GCA_029553545.1 Candidatus Cloacimonadota bacterium | reverse complement strand
ATTAGATGTATTATTAATTGAAAACTCTGGTTTAATATGCATTACACATCCACACCAGTCGCAGGCAATATCGTGTTCTAACTCTGTAGCTTTGTATGGTTCAAGCTTATTTGACTCGTCCAAGACTATTTGAATGACAGCTTGATATTGTATTCTGTCATTTATAATAACGCCTTTTTGTTCTATTATAACAAAATTGTGAATCTTATAATTCTGACTAATAAGTTCATTAATTACTTTGCTAATTGCATTTTCGTAGCTCAGTTCTGAAGTACACATGTATTTGTAGTTTTTAAGCATAACAACTCCTTTCACAAAGAGAATAGCATTTTTTGTTCCTAAAAAACTACTTTTGTTAGAGTTTTAATAAATTTAGCTTTGTATCTTCTTCTAATTGCCGATCTATTCGCTCTTTTGATACTATCAAGTTTACCTCACATGTTGCAGTAACAATTGCTGAATTGAGGTGCCCTCCATAGCACTGAAACTTGTTATCTGAGAGCAAAATATGCGCATGCACGACTGTTTGATTATCATTTGATATAATGTTTCCACTCAAAGAAATAATCTCATAAAAAGAGCTTAAATGCGTTTCTTCATATTTGCTTTTTTGCACAGAATAATATGATATTTTTGCATCTGTACAAGCGCCAATACCACTTAATAGACAATAATTTATCTTCTGTTCTTTGACAAATTTACTGAGGTTTGAGATTATTTCTTCACCTTTAAATAATCTTAAAACATAACCCCATTCAACTTCTCTTGATTTCATCTTATACTCCTTTTTGGCTTGTCAGTTGATCATAAAACTCAGCCAAGGTAGCTTGCCCTTGTGAATCAGTAGTAAACTCAGAACATGCCACGAGCAGCGGCAGTTTATGATCAATTCTGTCGAGTTTCACAAAGTCTTTTTCTGTACAGATCAAAAAGTCTATACCTTCTTCTTTTATATAGAGTCTAATACTTTCCAACTCTTTGATATCATTAAAATCATAATGATCGGGGTAAATAAAATGCTTTTTGAAGTTATAGCCTGTATTATGAATTGTCTTTTCAAATGAAGCAGGAACGCCAATCGCAGAGACCAGAGCAAGTTTTTTATCTGTTAGATCCATACCATTATTATTTTTTAAATCAGTCAATCTATACGACACATTAATAATGGGTTTATGGCATTTTTTCAAATAATCAGGGGCTTTTGTGTATGAATTATAGACAATAAAGTCAGTATATCTGATATGATCTAAAGGCTCTCTAAGGATACCTGCTGGAAGTAAAAAGCCATTGCCGATAGGGCTCTCTCCATTGAAAACAAGAAAGGAATAATCGTATTTGATCTTTAGATGCTGATAAGCATCATCAAATATAATAATATCTGGCTTGTCATCTCTTTCAAGTAGCAATTGCAAAGACTTTCTTCTGTTTTTACCGACGACAACAGTTACACCCTGTAGCCTTGAAGCAATCAAATACGGTTCATCTCCAGCCTCTTTAGCACAGTCTTTCAGCCCATTTGAGTCTGCAATTATTTGATTACTATTTTCAAGGCTTCCTTTGTAACCTCTTGAAATAACGGCAATTTTTTTACCTCTACTTTCAAGATATTTTGCTAAAAAAATAACAAAAGGTGTCTTCCCTGTGCCTCCAGAGGTAATATTACCTACACAAATAAGTTTTATATCTTTTATAGCGAGGTGAGAACTCGTTAAAAATAACCTTCTAAATTTAACAATAAGCCAGTTTAGTAGAGATAAAGGATACAAGGCATAAGAGACAATGCTGCGTTTGTAGAGGCTATTTTTTATGAAGTCTTGCATATTTAAAAAAAGGAGAAAGCATATTGCCTTCTCCAAAAATAAATTAGTCTGATTAAAACTCTACTTTAGGTGCTTGAGCTGCTGCCTCAGGAGCTTGGAAGAAGGTAGCTTGTTCAATATTATACCAACCAGCCAAAATATTATTAGGGAATACCACAAGATAGCTATTAAATGATGTTACCACGTCATTATAGCGCTTGCGTGCGACACTTAAACGGTTCTCTGTACCTGCAAGCTCATCCTGTAAGGCAATAAAGTTTTGATTAGCCTTTAGATCAGGATACTTTTCAACCACCACCATCAATCTACCAAGTGCTGAGGTAAGTTGATTATTACTGTCAACTTTATCTTGAATAGTTTGTGCAGAGCCGACTCTCGATCTCATTTCAGTAACTTGCGTTAATACATCATTTTCATGCTTTGCATAGCCCTTAACTGTTTCTACTAAATTTGGAATCAAATCATATCTTCTTGTTAATTGGTTTTCAACTTCTGCCCAGCCATTATTAACTTCGACATTCATCCTTTTCATTGTGTTATAACGTGACACAAAAAAGTTTCCAATCAAGATTAGAACAATTGCAACAATTATGATTACAATTACAGATTTTTTCATTTGTAAATACTCCTTATTTTTTTTATTAAAATGATTGCAACATTAATAGATTACCTTCAGAATCATATCTTTTACAGGCAATCTTTATCCCCTCTTTATACTCTTCTTCAAAAATCATTTTGCCATTTTCATCATAGCCCATCGAGATACCATCGAGTTTGCCATTATGAAACTCTTCCTTTAGCTTAACCGTTTTATTCTCATAATACCATGTAGTCTTACCCTCTAAGACTCCATTCGAATAGTTTACTTCAGCAGCAAGACTTTTGTTTTCATAATACCATCTGGTAATCCCCTCTTGCAAATCGTCTTTATATTCAGCTTCTTGCCACAAAATACCAGATTCATAATATGATTTATACTTACCCTCTCTTTTATCATCAACAAACACAATTTCAGCTTCAAGCATACCATTTTCATAATACCACTTGCATGTACCGTTACGTTTCTCATTTTGAAATAACTCTATTGAATGAAGGGTGCCATCAGCATAAAAGTTTTTGCGAATATCAACATCGTCCATGTCTACTCCTTTAAGTTAAAGCTGTATTAAACAATATAAGCACATTTGCTCAATATGCCATTATTTTTTGTTAAAAAGCCCCAGTAGCAAGCCAAGTACTAAAGACCAGATTGCAGCAAGACCAATTTGATATGGCTTATCTAATGAAAATGTAACTGTATGTGCTGGTATCCAAAACCAGAATAAAGAATAAAATCCTTTGTCAATGCCTTTCCATTGCACCTTACCGATAGGTAGATAGTCCAAAATACGATGTAACAATACAAGTAAAAGTCCAAACTGGGCATTCATCAAGAAAGATACAGCAAAGGCTCTAAGAAATACATTTTCTAAATTACTTGGTAACATGCCGTGCTCGATTAAGCCATCTACAAAGCCTTGAAAACCAACAAATGCATACTTGATAAGAATTGCCAAAAAAGCCCATTCAATCATCTTCCAAAGGGTAATCATAAAAGAAAAAGGCATAAATACCTTTCTCTCTTGAACCCACTTTGCAATCATATCTCCTAAAGTGCCAAGTATAGCAAATTGAACCATCGCACTCAAAATTGGATAAGCAATTACTAAATCAATATACCACTTCATTATACCCCCATCCTATCTTTTTAATAGTATTTCTTTTATTTCTTTTAAACTTTTTACCATCACATTTTTAAAGTCATCACTGTCATTACTAAGCTTTTCTACTTTTTTTGTTTGATTAATTGCCTTTTTTGCACCTTCAAGAGTAAACCGTTTTTTGTATATTAGCTCTTTAATTTCAATTAATAATTGAATATCTTTTTCATCAAAGCGTCTATTGCGAACGTTCGCAGAGCGCGGCTTTAGCTGAGTTATTTCGCTCTCCCAATATCTGATTGTATGGGGTTTGATGTCCAACATCTTACTTACTTCACCAATAGAATAATAAATCTTTTTACTCATATATGCCTTTTACCATAACTTAGAAAAAAAGTCAAAACAAATTCTATAAAAAATGAAAATAATATTAATAAGGGGAAAATGTACCCATATTTTTGATAAAAACTAATCTTTTTACATACTTCTATTTGAGAAGAAATTGTCCCAACTTCATAAAGACCAAGCTCTTGTGAAATATCACCACGTGGGCTTACAATGACTGAATAGCCTGTATTAGCTGCTCTAAAAATTGACCGTCTATTTTCAATGGCACGATAAACGCACATCATTTTATGCTGATAAGTTCCGATACTCCGTTTAAACCACGCATCATTGGTAATATTAACGATAAAATCAAGGCGTGGATTTACCATCTTCCGAACATAGTCTGGAAAGATTACTTCATAACAAATCAATGGTGAATAGACAGCCCTTTTCACTTGATAATATCGATATCCGTCGCCATGTTCAAAATTTGCTTGCCCAAACTGAAGTTTCCAGAGTATAGGAAAATACTCTAAAAATGGAATTCTCTCACCAAAAGGAACTAATTGATTTTTACAATACATTGAGTCTGCAACCAGATTTGGTTTGAATTGACTTGATGCATTATAAAAAAGATAGGGCTCTGGCTGCATCTTATATTTTACACCATTTTCATAATGCGGAAAGCCTGTAAAGATGTTCACCCCCACTTTGTTTGCAAATAAGAGCATATCATCCAAACTACTTTCCCACTGCATCAAATACAAAGGAATAGCAGCCTCAGGATACACCACCAAATCAATTGAGTCTTTTTGCACAAGCTCAATTGTTTTTTGCTTATAAAGATTTACTGTACTATCCAAAAATGCGGCTTCCCACTTCATTTCTTGTGGAATACTCACTTGCACAATGCCTGCTTTTGTGCTGATAAGAGAAGTTTCTATTGAATGATAGCGGTAATAACCAATAGTCCACCAAATTATCATTATGATAAAAGCAGTTAACAAATGCCATTTTTTCTTACTTTTAAATAGATAAATAAATAACAAATAGTTTATCACCAGTATTAAAAAAGATAAAAGATATACGCCCCCATACTCCAAAACCTGAAGCAAGTAAATGCTGTGAGAGAGGGAATAACCAATATTTAACCAGGGGAATTTAAACGGGCCATAGCTTAATATGAACTCTAAACTGACAAAGCCCAAGATGATAAAGTGTGCAAAATGCTTTTTATAACGACTGATTCCCCATATCAAAAGCATAAAAAAGAACATGTAATAAAAACTGTACAAAACCAATATGCCTATAAAACCGCCCAATGTAACAAGAGATATCCAATGCACACTAATTGTCAAAAATACAATACTATATATAGAACCCGTAATCAGGCAAAAAAGCAGTTTATCTTTAAATTTCTTACTCTCAAGCTCGTCAACTGCTAATTGGAAAAATCTAAATAGAGGGATAAAAGCAAAGAAAGCTAAAAAGTCTAATGGCAAGTCGTATCGGCTTAACCCACTCAATACTGCCGATATGATGATGAGCAAGATGAGTTTACTCTTTTTCATATTTAATCTCATAAACAAATATTTGTTTGTTAAGCAAGATGCTTAGGTGTTTGCCATTTAGGTCAATAGTACCCTTTTTACTTCCAGAAACAGGCAAGTAAACTCCATTCGCTTTATTCACAACTGCCCCATTTTCATATGTCAATGCATTTACAAACCTATCATAGACTACTTTGTTTTTCTGCTCTGACAGTAGCTTGCCCGTAGTTGAAAATACATATGTCTTATTTTGCTGATCATCATAAATCCACAGTCTATCTTTATTGCCAGAGATACTTATATTCCCTTCAAAAAGCATTTTAGCAAATGAATAAACATATCTCATAGTTAAAGGCTCATAAACCAATATTTCATTTTTTGCCTTATCATAAACATACAATCCAGTGTTTTCCAGTAAAACAAAGTTGATTGGATTAACAGTATCTGCCAAAGTCAGAGATGTCAATACCATGCCATTACTATCGATCTTTACTATTCTTTTCTCAAAATAGTCTAAAGCCCACAACCCTCCGTCATTTGCAAGGGCAATATCTGCAATTCTTTGTATTGAATATTTACCTGTAGAGCCTTGCTTAATGCGATTAATTAGCCTATTGTTCTTAAAGAGAAATATTTCATTATTCGATTCATCTAATACATATAAAACCCGCGTTCTATCACTATAAAGAGCTTTTTTTGCGCCAAACTCTATAATTTGCATTAAAACAGGTTCTAAAGATGTTGGAGATAGTGAAATATCTTTGTTTTCTATATAAAAAGACTCATTAATCTGCACACATGAGCAAAGCAATATGAGTATGATCGGTAAAAGATATTTCATCAATTCTTTTCCTATATTTTTATATCTTTCAAATTACCTTGAATAGTTGTTTTGTCTTTCCAATAATTCACTTCAAGGGTAAAACAAATATCGATAAATGCATCTCTCTTTAAAACGGGAAGAAAATCACCCAAATTAAAGCCTATCAAGTCTAAGATACAGCCGTCTTTGGTCACTTTTAGCTTTAAATGATTCCTACCAACAGTATACGGGTAACCTACTATCATTACATCTTTTGCATAAAAAACAGGTTGTGCATTATCTGGTCCATATGGAGCAAACAAATCCAACCATTTCATCAACTTTTCATCTATTTCATAAAGCTCAATTTTCTTATCTATCCTCAACAGTGGGAGCATTTGCTCTGGGCTGACTCTCTCTTTAATATAGCGAGTTAATCTGTTTTCAAAGCTATCTATATACTCAGGAAGAAGGGTCAAGCCAACAGCATACTTGTGTCCACCAAAGCTTTCAAGTAAATCATCCATAGTGCTTAATGCTTCAAACAAATCTATCTCATTGATACTACGTCCAGACCCGCTACCAATTCCATCATGATAAGAAATCATAATTGTTGGTCTATAAAACTTCTCGACGAGCTTCGAAGATACAATACCGATTACCCCTGGATGCCAAGAATCTGAAGAAAGAATCATACAGTAAGTATTTTTTATATCTTTATACTTCTTTTCTATTATTTCGCTTGCTTCTTGAAAGGTTTTTTGGTCAATTTGTTGTCTTAATGAATTATCTCTCTCGATTATCTCAGCCAGCTCTCTACCCTTATTCTCATCATCAGTAATCAGTAACTCTACAGCTTGCATGGCTGAGCTCATTCTACCAGCAGCATTAATACGAGGTGCTAAACCAAAAACTATATCTGATGTATCTATCCTCTTCAGAGATATTTCTGCTATATCAATAAGTGCCCTAAGCCCTTTATTCTGTAGAGAATGAAGCTTTTCTAAACCTAATGAGGCAAATACTCGATTCTCTCCTACCAAAGGTACGATATCAGCAATAGTGCCCATGGCTACCAAATCAATGTATTTCATCCTATTTTCAGTTGTGTATATGTTGAGCTTTTTATAAACTGCCATCAAAAGCTTATAAGCAACACCCACCCCTGCAAGATCTCTGTCAGGATAACCAGAGTCTTCAACTTTAGGATTGATCATTGCATAGGCATTTGGCATAACACTTTTAGCATTGTGATGATCTGTGACAATGATTTCCATATCCATATTATTGATTATCTCAACTTCTTCCACGGCATTGACCCCACAATCAACAGTGATGATCAGTTTTGTTCCTTTATCTCTCAACAACTCTAAGCCATTTGTTGACAGTCCATATCCCTCTTCCATTCGATGAGGTATATAATAATCCACCTTAGCATTAATATCTTGCAAGCCTAAATAAAGCAAAGCGGTAGCGGTTGTACCGTCAACGTCATAATCACCATAAATAGTGATTTGCTCGCCATTTTCGATAGCTTTTATTATTCTATCAACACACTTGCCCATGTCTTTAAATAAAAAGGGGTCATGTAATTGTTGTAAGTCTGGTCTTATAAACTTTTCAAGGTCTGCAGTATTATCTATCTCTTTATGTAATAATAGCTCAGCAATTATTAATGGACAATGCACCTCAGAAGCTAATGCTTTTGCTTTTTGTTTCAACTCCCTTGTTATGTCTTCGGCTATATCCCATCTCTTTTGCATCCATTCCTCATTTATAATATTATTCTTAAATACAATAAAAATATATTATTGTAAACTTGTAAAGCTTTTTTTTATATTATTAACAATTACTTTGTTATTTGTTGCCAGATAGTAAATTAGCGGACAATTCGAATTATCTTTTTCAATAATAAATTGACCAAGGCTAACTTTTAGGCAAAATATTCTCTATCTGAATTATTATTACGACACTATTATCCAATTACTAACAGGTTTTCAGAAAATCTTTTCGACTAAATCTGATGCTGCTGCACAGTAAAGCAGAATAAAAAAAATAACACCCTCTATATATATAGGGCTTACAAAATGGTGTTTTTTGAAAACTATTTTCACCCAAATCAGCAGATGCCTACTACAAGCGGGTTTAGAGGTGATTATTTTTTATCGTACCAACAACGATCCTTAGTTTGTTCAGATCCATTACATCTCATTTCTCAGTTTTAGTTCTCAGCTCTCAGTATTCTTCAAGTATGAAAACCTAAACAATATATTAAGCAACACCCTCAATCTGCAATGAATTTCTTTTATTTTTTATGTTTTGAGTTTACATTTCTCTTTTCTTTTTTTTCTTCAAGATCATTTGCTATTTCAAAAAGAGTTTTCGTAGGCTTAATTTTTGGTAAGAGATTCCATTCCATAATAATTGCATACACCAACAGTATTACTATTATAAAAACGATGAGTAATGCGCTTATCTTAACAATAGTCATACTTTGTTCTTCTAAAAAAGATAGGTCTTGTAATAATGTGCCTTGGTTGAATGCAGCATCAACAACTAAAAGTATAAGTACTAAGGCAAGTATGTAGATCATATACCCTGCCTTTTATGTTTTAATTCTTGTGTTCCTTTCATTTCAACCTCATATTTATTATCTTTT
>JAKPKU010000043.1 GCA_029553545.1 Candidatus Cloacimonadota bacterium | reverse complement strand
CTATCGACAAAACAACAACAGTTAACTATTCAAAAATCTATAATAACGAAATAACAGGTTACCCATCGCTTCCAATTAAGTATTTAAAATTCATCTTACCCCAAGATAGCAAAGTAGAAGATATTAGTATAAACTCTACGTCATATACTTTTGCAAATGATATCATCGTCACTTCTGGATTGCAAAAAAATATGGATGGATCAGAGAGTATCAGCAAACCAAACAATGATATATACCACCAAAACACACCTTATCCAGAACACCAGGCAGAATTAAAAGAGCATACAAATTATGATGGTAATGTCAGAGTTGTAACTATAGCTTTTTATCCAATACAATATATCCCTGGACTAAAACAACTAATCTTTAATGAAGAGATAGAAATAGAGCTAAACTATTCAAACAGCCTACCTGCTCATGTAAATCCCATATATTCCTACACGCATCACCTTGAAGAAAACAAAGCTTTTTTGAACAGTATCATAGCAAACAACAATGACATTGAAGCATATTATCCACCAAGAATAGGCTTGGATATAAGCGCTTCTGAGCAACCAGATTTAATAATCATAGGGAAAGCTTCATTAGAAGATTCATTTGACAGATATATTGAGTGGAAAAAGCAAAAAGGTTACAGAGTAGCATATAAAACAATCGAATCAATAGAGGCTTCTTATACTGTCGATGATGTTGCATGGTACGATAGTAATTCTGGTAAAAAAACACATAATGTAGGCACAAAAGCGGCAAATGAACTTGGTATCTTTGATATGAGTGGTAATGTCTATGAATGGTGTTGGGATTGGAGTGATATTGATTGGGATAATATAGTGTTGGATGTAATGGCAGATCCTAATTATGACAGTAGTCATAAGTACGACCCAAAGGGACCTGATAGTGGGACAAATCGCATAAGCTGTGGTGGTGCATGGAGTAATGGTAAGGAATCATGCGTAACATTTATCAGCCACAAGGAACAAGCCCCAAGCTTTAGTCGTCATTTTTTAGGCTTCCGCGTCGTTCGTAATGCCACTTCGTCGTAGTGAGGTATGCGGTTTTATTTACGTGAGATAAAAATCTACCGTTTTTTTGATGTAGGCGTGCCGTTTCGGTTGCAACTATATTTCTATAAATATTTATCATGTTATATTCTGTTTTTGTTACAAATTAGATAACAGTCAGTATCACCAAAATAATGTTGGAAACCTTTCCACTACATCTGCTTCTCCCTCTGGAAATGCGTGATAAAACCAGATCACTTGGAGCTGGCTGAAGCGAAAGCTTACCTAAATATGCAGTCAAAGCTTCTCTCAGACAAATAAATAAGAGCCTCGAATGGGGCTCTTTTTTTTTCTATTTCATATACTTTTTAATATATAAGTCGTCTTTCCTGGTACATACAAAGCTTATGATAATGATAACCCATGGTGAAAGTATAAATGTCAGTGCTAACCAAAACATATCATCCTCCTTGCATACAATATAATATAAAGGAGCAAAAATGCAAGATTTAAAATCAGTAATTAAATTTGATTTTAAGGGTAAAAATGAAATAAAATAAAAAAGGGTGTTTAGGCAACCTGATCAGTATAGCCTTCCGTGAGTTTCCAACACGGTTAGTGGTCAGGTAATGCCATGCACCCTATATTAATATAATCAAAAGCCAGAATTTGGCAAATCAAAAAACTTAATTTATTATGGTAAACTTATCACTTATCTCATTGCCATTACATGAGAGTTTATAAATATATACGCCTGAAGGGAGGAAATTACCCTGTTCATCTTTTGCATCCCAATAGATAGTACTTTCACCTTTTTCCCGATAGCCCTGCATAAGTGTTCTGACTTTTTGCCCTTTAATATTGAAAATACTTAATTCAGAAACACCCTTCTCATTGAGCTTTATAATAAAGTTGCCTCTATGTGAACTTGCTCCAATCAAAGGATTAGGATAAAAGGTTATATTAATTGGTTTTATTATTTCAACAGGCTCATTGGTGTTCATAAATGGTTGAAATTCAAAAGCACCAATATCGATACTATTGCCTGTAATTCTTGGATTACCTGCCAGGTCAGTATCAGGTAAAACTAATCCTTCAGGTAAATCAAGAGTCCCTGCATCAACTAATGGAGAATTTTCTGAAGGTATGCAATCATACCCACCCCATGAAAATAACATAGGATCGCCAGATATAATATTTTCCATAGTTGAAGTTAGCTCGTAGTCATTAGGAGAAATAATCTCAAGCGTATTATCTCCTAAAGGGAAAAAGCAGTTTTTATAATGAGCTGTTTGATCAGAAAATCCTAAATTATGACGAATACTATTGGCATAATGATTATAGATGATACTGTTATACATTTCAATATCTGCATTATACTGAATAATCATTGACCCGACAGAGTTCGAAGTATTATTATTGATCAAACTGATATTTGACAGGATAAATTTCTGGCGAGCTCCTGAAGTATCACCACAAAAATTAAGCAGAGAAATTAATCTGCTTCCATCTAATGCAGATACATCTTGATTTTTCACATTTTTCAACAAAATATTGCTTAGATAAATGGGTATTGCCAGCTGTTCATCTGAGTTAAAATAGGATGAGGCCATAATAGCTATCCCAGCGCCAAAATTATCTATGGAAATATTTGACATGACGACAGGATTTCCATTTTGACAAGTTATGGCATTATGTGATCCTCTGCCTTTTAATGTCAGATTTTTTAAAGTCAATCCGGGATAAATTTGAACTTCAAAATGAAATGCCGAACGAAGGTCATTTGTTCCGTCGATGTTGATATTGTTTGCTTCGAAATTATAAGAGCGAATGAGAAATTTTGAGAGATAGTATTTTTCACTTGCATTAATGACATTCATGTTTTCAATTTTATTATTTGTACATGTTAAGGTTCTGATAATGGCATATTTGTTTGCAGCATCGATTGTAAAAGAACCATTCAACCCAACAATATTCACATAAGATTTTAGTTTTAACGGGAGCAGAGATACCCCTTCTTCATAAGAATAAACGCCGGGTTCTACGAAAATAGTTCTTTGATGAAGAGAATCTCCTTTTACTCTCAAAACTGCCTGAAAGAGTGTTTTAAGAGCCTGATCAGGGCTTAATCCGCTATTGTTATCATCCCCGTTGGTGCTGACATAAACATCCGAATTTACTTCTTCTATCATTGCTTCCCTTATATCATAGGTCATATCGAAGCTTTGAGACTCAATCAAGAAGCTGCGTAATTTTAACCTGATAAAATAATCATTTGGTTGAGCAACAGTGAAGCGATTGAGTGGAACATGATAGGATTCATAATCAAAAAACATAATATCAGTTGCTATTTGTCCTGTATTGAAATAGACATCATTTCTTCTGATTGGGTCAATAACTACAGTAGGGTTACCTGGATACATTGATGAATTTTTTGCAATTGTTAATCCCCCTGCAAACCCTCTGTCTGTCGTGATATTGTATCTTATGACATTGGCTGAAATAATTCCTGATGAATGAAAAATATATAATCCTCCACCAGCACTTGAAGAATTATACTGAATAATATTATTATCGACTACGAATTGATCACAAAAACGAATAGTAACACTTCCATATCGAAATTGATCATTATCAGGGTTAAACTCGCCAGTTCCATGTTGAAAAGTGAATCCGGCTATTTTGATATAGGGGGAATTTATTACAAAAAGACAATTACCGACATAATCTGCATCAATAATGGTTTGAGAAGCATACAGACTATCACCTGTCGTTAAATAAAGACTGGCGAGAGTAAGTGATTTTTGATTAATTATTAGTCGTTCAATGTAAGTGCCTGGATAGACTAAAACCGTATCAAGATCGTTTGCCTGATTGATCGCAGTTTGAATACCTGAATACGTTTGATTAGCTCCAACTCTTAAAATATGAGCATTTAATTGAATTGTGGCAAAGAGAATAATAATCAGAATGATTTTTTTCATGATGACTCCTATGAAAGAAGCAGAGACACCTGATAGCGTCTCTGCGATATATAGATTATTTTAATATCAGGATTTTACCTGTTTTACGGGTATTATGAGTGCTGATTCTGTAATAATAAATTCCGTTACCAACAGTTTGATTGTTTTCGTTGTTTCCATTCCAGACAATACCATGTGTTCCCATAGCTAATTTTTGGTTGAGTAAAGTTTTAACTTTTTGACCTTTCACATTGAAAATATCAATACAAACATTTTCGCTTTTACTTAAAGAAAACTTGATAGTTGTACTTGGGTTACATGGATTAGGATAAGCAGAAACATTGTCAATGGAAGGACTGACTGGGGTAGTTTCAATATTGTCTTCAATATAAACATTAACACCAGCATAAGCGAATTCTCCTGCTTTTAGAGAAGAATTTTTTGTATCTCCGATAAGCTTGCCAGTGAGCATAATCTCACCTTCAGATTTATTATTGGTAATTGCTCTAAAGGTTAAAGGTATGCCTTCATAGGATTTTGTATAAGCTAAAAGTTGTACAGGGTATGTTGAGATTTTAGTTGCTCCGACGCAATCAAGACCTGCATAAACAGCAATCTCTTCGATGCCTGGAAATTCATCTAAATTGTCGATCATAATGGTCTCATATTCTGGTTGGTCAACATAAGAAAAATATTCTGGATATGTTGTATTTGGATAAAGCCCTACATCGATTTTTGTGCCTGCTGTACGATTGTTTGCCCAGGTAAAGTTTGCAATTGATTCGCCAGACTTTAATTCAATTATATATGATTTACCAAATTCCATTATAAGAGAGTTTGCATTCATTGTTGGTATGATAACCGGGTCCAGTTTTCTTGAGCTGGACTGGTTCTGATAGTGCCATCTTTCAGCCCAAACATTCGCCACTTTGGATAAATTTGAACCTAAAGCCTGTGCTAAACTTTGATTATCCATCAGCCAATAACCTAACCAGGTGGTAGAACCGGAAGTTAAATTAACCGATATATTTTCAGATATAACATTTCCCATTACAAGATTGTCATTGTCTGTTCCTGTTGGGACATAGATTTTATGACCATTATGATGATTTGTAGTATATGAGCCATTGTTATCCCAATCTCCATTTTCATCCTTAAACAAATAATTTATTGTAGGACGATTTGGCCTTGTTTCTTGGTAATATGATTTTGTAGAATTCCCAAAACGAGATAACACTGCAGTAGGAGATAAACTTGGATCTAAAATTGGGAAAGATTCCCATCTCCAATTAACTGCGCTACTCATTTGCCTGTTCATGGAAGCGATACCAAATGGTGCTTCTGTTTCTGAATAATGATAAAATCTTTGATCAGTAGGTCTGCCATTTACAGGGAAATATTGTGTGCAATATGGATTAATTCTTTCTAAGAGTTCAAGATTTGGTGTTTGAGCTGTACCAAGATTTATATAGGGAGTTATAGTCGTAATAAAATAGGGATTAGCTTTATTTTCAGAAAAGAGATTGCTTGCTAAATCATTTTGATCACCATCCTGAGTATATGCATAGCTTTGAAAGCCATCACATAAAACGAATGTTTTGTTTGCGTAATTTAATTTAAAAGCATTGTGTCTCATTATATTTTTAAAAGCATGTAAAGGTTGATAGCTTTTACTATTGAAATGGGCCATTAAATAAGCATAATAATGAGCAGATTTGTAATTAGAGCCGGATATATTATTCGTAGTTTCAATTAAAGAAATTAAAGTAGGATCAATACTGTTAGTATAAGTATTCATATCAACAGTATTATCAATAGTCCCTCTGTGAATAAACGCATAATATCTGTTGTTTTTTTGGACAACCATAGGCTGAGGGTCAACAACATTGTAAGGAGGCTCTGTCGCATTTCTTGCATGAATCATGATAATTCTTGGGCTGTTGTTTAAGATCGTATTGATAGCAATCTGAAATTTTGGATCTTCATAGATTTTTCTTGATCCAGCAAAACGGTAACTATTGGGAGTTTCAGAATAAACTGAGGTAGCAGGGTTAAATAAATAATTAGTACCAGGTATTGGTTGTCCATTAAGTTTGAAAGCAACAATACCCCATCCATCATCTTTGCTATGATTAGTTGCTTCACTCATAAGTTCATCAAGTGCATTATTAACCTTATCCTCAGTCAAAGCTGAGCCATCCCTACTGGTGATAACCATAATTGAAGCATTGAGAGTTGGAATTGGTATACTAAAAAAGCATAATAGTCCAATTACTAATAACATTTTCTTCATGAGACGCATAGTCCCTCCTTTCTATAATACTAATTCTATTAATAATAATATATGTCAATATCTTTTTTAAAAATTATAGATTTAGAGGGGGTTGATTAATGCACAAACTTGGTTTTCAGACTCGAAGCAAGCTGAAAATTGAAAGCTGAGATATGAAATGTAATCGATCTGAGCCCACTAAGGTGAGTTGTTTGTAAAAAAAATCACCTCTAAACCCGCTCGTAGTAGGCATCTGCTGATTTAGATGAAAATAGTTTTCGAAAAACGCCATTTTGTAAGCCCTATATATATAGAGGGTGATGTTTTTTATTTTTGATTTTGCTTTATTCTTTTATAAACTTTTTGGGTACAAGTCAACAGCCTCATAATAGAAAAAATACACAAAAAGCGACAAATCTGATACTATTTCTCATTTATTTTTACCGACAGTAGTTAAGCAGTATTTTTTATCGTTTGACAGGGTAAGGGATATTTATTACAGTAAAAATAAAATAAAATAAAAAAAGGGTGTTTAGGTTAATATCAGGAGTAGAGCTCACTTGCCAGTTTCCTAAACAAGCGAGAGCTGATAAAAACCATGCACCCTTTATTAATATAATCAAAAACCAGAACTTGGCAAATAAAAAACTTAATTAATTATGGTAAAAGTGTGTGAGTAACCATTAATAATGAGGATCTACACTGATGAAGAGAGATAAAATCACAGAGAACCAAGAGGCCGCAGAAAAAAACATGTTGACAAAAAAGTAAATTAAGTTATTATATCTTTATGAGCTACAGGGAACTGTACCTCCTGATCCTGGTGAGGAGATGTCTCTGACTGAGTCGGGTGAAGAGGCGGGCAATCTGACATCCAGAAAACCCGCCCTTTTTTTATCTCCCTAAATAAAAACCTGCTCTCTGTTTTTCCATGTAATAGCTTATTTTTAGCTTACTAAAGCATCCTCCAAACATTCATAAAAAAAGAACTTGACATCTTTAACCATTTGGTTAAAATACCTTTGAGATAGCTTGAAAGGAATAAAAATGAACAACGATGATAAGGTAAAAACAGAGAGTATAATTTTTGCAGCAGCGATGGGTGAATTTCTTGAGAAGGGGTATAATGGTGCGAGAATGCAGGCTATTGCTGATAAGGCAGGGATTAATAAGGCAGGGATTAATAAGGCACTCTTGCACTATTATTTTAAAGGGAAAGACGATCTTTATAAGTCGATATTTAAAAAGGTTTTTGCTGACTTTTTTAATTTAATTATCATCAATACAGATCAGAATTTGAGCTTCAAAGAGTACTTAAAAGCCTTTATAGCTAATTATATCGACAACCTGTCGCAGAGGCAAGATCTGCTCAAATTTCTTATTTGGGAGCTGGAGAATGAGGCAAAGAGCATAGGCGAATATATACGCAGCCTACACAATGAATCATCGCCAGCTGTGGGTTTTCCCATTTTTAAAAAGATTAATGAGGCGAAAGAGCGTGGTGAGATACGCGAGTTAAATACTTTTCATCTCATTATCAGCATAATTGGCATGTGTTTATATCCTTTTATGGCACAGAGTATTATCAAAAATATCTGGGTAGAAGTTGACTTAAATAGTGAGAGTTTTCGCCAGCAGAGAAAAGAAGAGGTCTTTCAATTAATTTGGAATGGAATACAGAAAGGAGAGGCTAATGGCGACTAAACATCTAAAAACAATAGCTTTACTCGTAGCGTTATTGGCAGTATTGATGAGCCTTGAATCTAAAGAGTTGAGCCTTTCAGCATTGCAAGAATTAGCCTTACAAAACAATTTATTAATAAGGCAAATAAGATCGCAAGTGGAGAGTAAAGCCTTGCAGGAGAGAATCGCAAATAATGCAAACTACCCGCAATTATCTGTCCTTTCAACTGTTAGCTACAATACAGACATCACTAAAATGGATATTTTAAATCAGCAAAAAGAGATTGGCACGCATGATCGTTATGACTTTGCCTTGCAGGCAAAGCAGAGCCTGTGGACAGGAAATAGAAATCGACAGACAATAAAGACAGCAAAACTTGAATCTGAAGAGGCAAATCTCCAATTAAAAGCAATGGAGACAATGATTTCATATCAGTGCTCTCATTTATATTATCAGATTTTGGCTTTGCACAAGCAGGTTGAGCTCTACGATGAGTCAATCTCAAGATTGGACAATCAACTTGCCCGCGTGACAAATCTCTATCGAGAAAAGCAAGCTGTTAGCTTAGACACACTTGATGTCAGCAATCGCAAATTGAGCTTAAAAAGCCAACAAAATGAGTGTAAAAACAATATAAAACAGTTGATGTTGCAGCTACAAGAGACGGTGAATACAGAAGAAGAAATCTTCCTGAATAAAGAACTCAGCGCATTTCCTGAAATAAATACTTTAATTTACTATAAAGACAAGGCATTAGCGTTGAGAACTGAACTGCTGACTCTCGACGTGCAAGATGGTAAGATTGATGCACAAAAGACTATCATCAATTCAGGTAGGATGCCACAAATATATGCCTTTGGCGAATATCATTTGGCAAATCCTGGTATTCAACAAAATGAGGGCTGGAATCCGTATGGCGTTGTGGGGGTGACCTTTAGTTGGAATATATTTGACTGGAACACAACAGATTATCGAGTTCAGCAGATCAAACTTGCACAAAAGCAGCTATCATCAGAAAGAGAGAGAACTGCCCAGCAGATAGCTCGTGAAATAGAGCAGGTTTATATGAATATTGAGCTTAGTTTGGAGCAAGATCTAATACTAAACAAGCTGGTAGAGCAGGAAGCCCTACGCTATCAACTTGCCCAAAAGAGAGTAGAGAATAAGGCTATGTCAAACCTTGATTTATTGGATTATGAGTCTTATCTTAATGAGGCAAAAAGCAAGTATGAAATCAATAAAATACGTATATTCGAGCTATACGAACAGTTAAAATACTACTGTGCAATGGAGGAAAAATGAAAAGAATAATGATCGCATTAATACTCGCCCTGCTTATTTTAACAGCCTGTAAGAGGGATGCTGAAGAGTGGACCAGCCTTGCAGAATTGCGTAATATAACTCTGTCTTCACAAACAAATGGCAATCTTACAGATTTATTCTTTCAAGAGGGTGACAATGTGCAGAGAGGCGATATTATCGCAATTATCGACACAATGGCTTTTCATCTGCAAAAGAAAGAGATAAAGGCAAGTATGCATGAACTTTCAATAAAAAAACAGAGCAATACCCTCCAATTGCAACAGGCGGAAAAGGAGATTGCATATCTCGATAATAAGGCGCAGAGAATTGCCTCATTAGTAGAGGCTGAGAGCTCGCCAGAACAGAATCTCGACGACATTAAAAACACCCTACACCAAGCTGAGAGCCAAAAGAAGATAATAGAAAAGCAAAATGAGGCTATCGTAGCAAATAGAGAACAGTTAAATGCACGCTTGATGCTAATCGATAAATCAATAAAGGACTGCATTTTAAAGGCACCTGTTGATGCTTTTATCAACCAAATATACTATGAATTAAGCGAAACAGTTACTATGCATAGACCCGTTGTTGAGCTGATCGATATGGTTGAAACGACTGTCATGATTTATGTCAGCCAAACTCAATTAGCAAGCATGAATATTGGTGATAAGATGCTTGTAAAAGTTGATGGGAGCAATAAAGAGTTCCCCGCTACAGTCATCAAAATCAATAATAAGAGCGAGTTCACTCCCAAGCAGATCTTGACGCCCGACAATCGTACTTCTTTAGTTTATGGCGTCAAAATCAAATTAGATGAGGCAAATACAGAGATTAAAGACGGCATGCCTGTGATAGTAAAACGAGGGTAAAATGATAAAGATAGAGAGCGTCAGTAAGAGCTTTGGTGATATCCTTGCCAACGATAATATCAGCTTAATTATCGAAGAATCACAGATCGTTGGGCTTATTGGTCCCGACGGCGCTGGCAAGAGCACATTGATGCGGCAGCTATGTTCGCTCATCAGCCCCGATTTAGGGCATATTGAGATTGATGGACTGGACACAGTAAAAAGCCAGCGTGAAGTACGCACTTTAGTAGGCTATATGCCGCAACGCTTCTCCCTTTATCCCGATTTGACTGTTGAACAAAATATTCTATTCTTTGCAGAACTCTTTGATGTCCCAATTAAAGAGAGAAAAGATAAGCTGGAAAAACTCTATAAGTTCTCAAATTTAAAGGCATTTAGCAAGAGACAAGCTGGCAAATTATCAGGCGGTATGAAGCAAAAGCTGGCTTTGTCATGCAACCTCATCCACACGCCCAAATATTTGTTCTTAGACGAGCCAACATTCGGTGTTGACCCTGTTTCACGACAGGAGTTTTGGGAGCTTATCTTTCAATTAAGAGATGAAGGCATCACCGTCTTCGTTTCTACACCTTATCTTGACGAGGCGAGCGTTTTTGACAAGCTGGCTCTGATATTTAACGGTAGATTGATCGCCTACCAACAGCCCAGCGCGATACTTGCTGCCTTTCCCTATCAAATATTTGTTTTGCAGTCCACTCACTATGATTATTTTGCTCAAATGGCAAATGTGGTGTACCTGCATCTTTTTAATAAGAATATCAATATTGCTTTTTCCACTGAGCCGAGCGAAGAGCAATGGCAAGAGTGGCTTGATAAACGTATTATTTTGACTTATGAAAAAAAGAAAACCACTTTAGAAGACGTGTTTTTGTTACAAAGCAAGCACAGTGTGGAGTTGTAAAATTGAGTAAAATCTTATCAGTCTATACCAATAAAATCACCAAGAAATTTGGTTCTTTTACTGCTGTTGACAACGTCGATTTGGAAGTCTATCAGGGAGAAATCTTTGGCTTTCTTGGCGCAAATGGGGCAGGCAAGAGTACGATGATTCGCATGCTCTGTGGGCTACTGACGCCCAGCGCTGGTGAAGCCAAGGTCGGGGGCTATGATGTCTATAAAGAGTCTGAATTAATCAAGAAGAGCATTGGCTATATGAGTCAGAAGTTCTCACTTTACAATGATTTAACAGTAGCAGAGAATATCGATTTCTATGGCGGGGTTTACTCTTTAAATAAGAGAAATATCCAAGAGAAAAAAGGAGAAATAGCGGTAGAATTGGACTTAGATAGGCAGATGAACCGTCTCACCAAAGATATACCTGTGGGGCTGAAACAAAAGCTGGCACTTGCTTGCGCGATGTTGCATGACCCTGGTATTATCTTTTTAGACGAGCCAACTTCTGGTGTCGATCCTAAGGTGAGAAAAGACTTTTGGAATATCATTTACCAGCTGTCAGAGCAGGGAAAGACGGTCTTTGTCACGACTCATTTTATGGATGAAGCAGAGTATTGTCATCGATTATCTATCATGCATCAGGGCAAGATTATTGCTTTGGATAGCCCTCAAAACCTTAAGAAAAAGAATGAGGAGAACTCTATCAATGACGTCTTTATCAAGCTTATTAGGAGTCAAATAGATGCAGATTATCAATAAAACACGCGTTTTTGCCATTGCCAAGAAAGAGTTTTTTCATATTATTCATGATACTCGCAGCTTGATCATTGTCTTTCTTTTACCCTTAATTCAGCTAATTATGTTTGGCTATGCACTCAATACTGAGATCAAAAATATCAATTTGGGCATATCTGACAATGCTAAGACAGAGCAATCAAGGGCACTTATCAAGAGCTTTATGGGCTCTGATTTATATCATGTTTATAGTATTTCTAATAACTCAGATGATATACATCATGCATTTTTACAAAAGAAAGTAAATGCTGTACTGTTAATCAGCCACGATATGCGCAATTTACAACTGATTATTGATGGCTCAGACCCCAATTCTGCCTCGATTATCAAGAATTATATTAGTCAGACACTCTCTTCAGGACAGAGTATTATCCCGATTGATATTCGCACGCAATTGCTCTTCAATCCTGAGTTAAAGAGCTCGTATTTCTTTGTCCCTGGGCTAATTGCCTTGATACTTGTAATGATCTCAGCACTTTTGACAAGCATTTCCATTACTCGCGAGAAAGAAAATGGCACACTCGAACAGTTGCTGATTTCGCCATTATTGCCCTTGGAGTTTATTCTGGGCAAACTATTACCCTATATCTTTATTTCTATGACGATAGGCTTTTTGATTCTCATCTGTGGTCTTTTGCTCTTTGACGTGGTCTTTCTCGGCAGTGCGATAGCCTTTACCATCTTATCTTTTGTTTATGTGTGCACAGCTTTGAGCTTTGGCTTGATGATATCCACAGTCTCTCAAACGCAGATGCAAGCGATGCTCATTGCGCTAATATTCACGATGATGCCTACTCTCATGCTGAGCGGATTTATGCTTCCGCTGGAATCGATGCCGTGGTTAATTAGAATTATTTCATGGATTGTACCTGCCAAGTATTTCTTGAAAATTGCCCGTGGGCTGATGATAAAGGGAAATAATCTCACTGAGCTCCTCGAACCAATGCTCTTTTTACTGGGCTTTACTATTCTCTTATTGAGTATTGCGTGGAATAAATTTGCCAAGCAGATGAAGGAGCTAAAATGAAACGCCTTTTAAGCTTGATTAAAAAAGAGTTTATTCAAATATTTAGAGATAAACATATGACAATCCTAATCATCTTCATACCCGTAGTAATGACCGTTTGGCTCGGCTTTGCAACCAGTAATGAGTTAAAAAACTACTCTCTCATCATAGTCGATTTAGACCAGAGTAATATTGCACGAGAGCTTATTCTGCGCATCTCGCAAGCGAAAGAATTTCATGTTGTTGAAATCACACAAGATCATAATCTTATTCATAAAAAGCTGCACCTTTGGCAAGCCAAGGGAGGGGTGATTATTCCCAAAAGCTTTGGCAAAGATTTGCTGCTCAATAAATCTCCTCAACTCGAACTGGTCTTTGACGCCGTGGATGGCTTATCAGCGGGTTTGGCAAGTCAGAGTATCGCCAGTATAGTTAGTAATTTTGCTCAAGATAAAGAGAAATTAGTGTCTCCCATCAAGGTCGATGAGCGTATTTGGTATAATGCCGATATGACGCCGTATCAGTATATGGTGCCTGGCACTGTGGCAATACTTGTTACCATTATTTCTATGCTTTTCTCATCGATGGCATTAGTAAAAGAAAAAGAGATGGGAACCCTTGAGCAATTGATAGTGACCCCCATTAAAAAGTGGGAGCTCTTGGCAGGCAAATTAATCCCCTTTTTAATAGTCAGCATTGTTGAATTTTACTTGGCACTATTCATTGGGCAGGCTGTGTTTGGCATCACCATGCAAGGCTCGTATTTGCTCCTAACTCTCTCAGCAATACTCTATCTCTTCACAACTTTAGGACTTGGCGTGAGCATCTCTGTGATTAGTCAGACACAGCAACAAGCCTTGTTTTTCACCTGGTTTTTTGTACTCTTTATGTCATTGCTCAGTGGCTTATTTTTCCCTGTTTCCAATATGCCAGATAGCATCAGATGGGTGGCAATGCTCAATCCGATGATGTATTTTGTGGATATTATGAGAGAAGTTTTTCAAAAAGGCAATCAACTTAGATACCTACTTAAAAGCGTGATCCCCCTGACAATATATGGGATATTTGTCTTTAGCTTTAGCGTGATTAAGTTTCAAAAAAGAATTGATTAAAAAGCAGGTTTTATTCATCAAGTCTCTTTCTTTTTGAGATATTTGCTCTCTTTTTTTGTCTTTTTTGCAAAGAATAATAAATATTTACTCCTATTTAAATTAGTGATAAATAATAAAATAGAATAACACATTCTTATTATTAAGAAAAAAGATAAAAATATATGTTGACACAAAAACCCCATTCCACATTATTGCAATCTATAGAGTGAACGGAAACAAACTGCGGGGTGTAGCGCAGCCCGGTTAGCGCGCTTGATTTGGGATCAAGAAGTCGGAGGTTCGAATCCTCTCACCCCGACCAGTATAGATAGTTTAGGGGCGTTTAGCTCAGTTGGGAGAGCGCTTGCCTTACAAGCAAGTGGTCGGGGGTTCAAGTCCCTCAACGCCCACCATATAAATTTAAGGTGTGATTAGATATCTAATTACGCCTTTTTTGTTTTATAGTGAATTAATTTTA
>JAKPKU010000036.1 GCA_029553545.1 Candidatus Cloacimonadota bacterium | reverse complement strand
GAACTATTCATTTGAGTACGAACTATTCATTTGAGTACAAACTATTCATTTGAGTACAAACTATTCACTGATTTGATTAGTAATTGTTCAATGAGTCATCTAATCTCTATTCAAAACATCTTGTACTATCTTAAGGAAGAAAATTTGATTCAAAAAAAAGTGGTCAAAAATTTGACAGGAAATTTTTTCTGAGTACAATAGAGACACAGTAAAAGTTTTGAGCATATAGTGAGAACTTTTACGATATCGAAATAATAGTTATTATCCAAATAAGTTTGAATGTAATGAAAAATTGTTGTGATAACAACTATATTTGAATGAGTGAATTTTATTTATATCTTTTATCAACAATCATGAAAAAAATTAATCATCATTTCCACAAACAGCGCAAAAACATTGGGAAACATCTTAGTGCACACAAACACAAGTACCTTTTTGGTACATTTGGCACCTTTGCTATCGTCAAGATGATTCTCTTATTCGCAGGATTTCTCGGTATAACTAATCGGACCTGAACATTTGCTCAGACACCAGAGGTAGAACTTAACAGTGGTAATATTACCCAAGCACCCTTCAATTGTTCTACTGGTGCTACAAGTTGTGATCTCTCCAATAAGGGTATCACCAGTATTGCTCCTGATACGTTTGTAAATCATACTAATCTACAACAATTGTACCTTGGTGGAAACCAAATCAGCTCGATTGAAGCTGGCGTTTTTGACGGACTTACCAATCTACAATATTTGAACCTTTATTCTAACCAAATCAGCTCGATTGAAGCTGGCGTTTTTGACGGACTTACCAATCTACAACAATTGTATCTTTATTCTAACCAAATCAGCTCAATATCAGAAGATATTATGAATCTTGCAAACTTACAAGATGGTAATTGACTAAATATATATAACAATAAGATCAACTACAATCTCCTCTCCAAAAGTTTACTGAGCTTCATAGATGCTAAGCATGTCACTTGGATGGGTGATCGGAAAACCTTATGATGTATTGATTCTAAGGCATATAACTATAATCCTGATGCAAGACAAGATGATGGTTGTACGTATGATGCTATCTGGTGATGTACTGATCCCAATGCAAATAACTACACCCCAGAAGCAAATCAGGATAATGGAAGTTGTACCTATGATCCAATAGGTGAGCTTAGCGGTGGTAATATAGTTGAATATTGTCCCATAGATGCATATTCATGTTATTTATTCAATAAAGGCATCACCAGTATTGCTGCTGATACCTTTGTGAATCATACTAATTTACAACAATTGTATCTTGGTGATAATCAGATCTCGGTTTTGCCTGAGGGCATCTTTGATAACCTTTCTAATCTAAAACGATTGATTCTTAGTTCTAATCAGATCTCGGTTTTGCCTGAGGGGATTTTTGATAACCTTACCTGATTACAACGATTGGATCTTGATAATAATCAGATCTCAGTTTTGCCTGAGGGGATTTTTGATAACCTTTCTAATTTACAAAGTTTGTATCTTTATGGTAATCAGATCTCAGTATTGCCTGAAGGGATTTTTGATAACCTTACCGAGCTAAGAGGCTTGTATCTTCGTGATAATCAGATCTCAGTATTGCCTGAGGGGATTTTTGGTTCCCTTACCAGATTAACTTATTTGAATCTTGATAATAATCAGATATCTTGAAGTTTAGATGTTT
>JAKPKU010000085.1 GCA_029553545.1 Candidatus Cloacimonadota bacterium | reverse complement strand
GTGACCAATCTAATAATTTTAAAACTTTTATTACTGGTTCATCTGAGAATTTCTCAACAATACTGTCTATTTCTGAATCGATAAAGCTACCTGACATTGAACACCTCTTTTATTCTTTAATTAATGCCATTATATGATACCATATAATATTACCATGTTGTATTTTAACTATAATTTTTGTCTGCTTTCTAATTCAAAGCTCTCAATGTTTTTCAAATAGCTTATTCATCGATAGTCCAGCTATTATAAAAAATTAATTCATTATCATTGTAAGCCATTTTATTGAACATTTTAATCGCTTCTTTGATGCTCTCACACTGCTTTTCCGTACAGGTTAAGAAGACAGAATTATTCAAACCAGGCCAGACAGGGTTATTTAATCTTGGCTCGCCTTTCGGTAGCTTGCCACAGACTTCATTAAATAGCTGATAAAAGTTGATTTGTTCTCTTTCCATAATTTGTATGAGGTGGTTTACTGAGCTGATATTACACGTGATATTCATCATTTTCATCTTACTCTCCTTTCTTGTTGATAACAGCATAAATCACAGGTACCAAAATAAGCGTGATAATTGTTGAAACTAAAAGTCCGCCAATCATCGTGATCGCCATAGGCTTCCACATTTCAGAGCCCATGCCACTGCTCATTGCCATAGGTAGCATGCCCAAAATGGTTGTAAAGGATGTCATTAAAACAGGTCTCAAGCGTGAATGACCCGCATTGACAACCGCTTTATACAAAGATTCTCCTCTCGCACGTAAGAGATTCGTGTAGTCAACCAATACAATACCATTGTTTACCACTACACCTACCAGCATGATGATACCAATGAATGTCGTGACACTGAGAGTCTCGCCAGTTAATAAAAAAGCCCAGATGACGCCAATAATAGAAAGTGGCACTGCAAACATAATAATAAATGGATCTTTTAATGAACCAAATTGCGAAGCCATCACCATATACACCAAAGCTATACCTAAAATAAAGAGTAGAATCAAAGATCTGAAAGACTCTTGTTGATCTTCATATTGCCCACCAAAATCTACTATCACACCTTCAGGTATGTCAAGTTGCTCGACCTGCTTCTGCATATCCTGCACTGCTTCGCCCAGCGACACCCCGTCCAAGTCGGCTGAGACATAGACAACTCTCTGTTGCGATTCCCGCTTTATCTCTAAAGCCCCTTTTGCTTCGACAATCTCAGCAAAGGAGCGTATTGGCACATGTTGCCCCGTCATGCTTGGCACTAAAATATCACCAATTGCATCGATACTATTCCTAAACTCTGGTGCATAACGTACTAAAATATCGAATTCTTCGCCGTCATCTTTATATTGAGACGCTTCGATACCATAAACTGCTTGTCTGATTGATAAACCTGCCAGAGCGACATTTATCCCCATATCGCGCGCCTTATCACGGTCAATATGAATCTGCAATTCCATCTTCCCTTGATCGATAGTATTGCTGATATTTTTAAGTTTGCCATATTTTACTAATTCATTTTCGATCATCATAGCGGTGGCATTAATCTTGTCAAAATCATTGCCAATTACTTTAATATCAATAGGCTTTTTGTTTCCTAAGACAGCTTTGCCCAAGATACTACCTCCAGAAATAGCAAACTTCTCAATTTCAGGTATCATATCAATGCGTTTGCCAATTCTATCAGCTACCTCGGCAGAGCTATAGTTTCTCTCGTCTGGAATCACTATCTTAGCGCCAATAGTAAAGGCGTTTTTGCCCTCCTTAAAACTCATAATTGAGAGCAAGCCTTTTTCTGTCTGACCAATGATGCTATAGTGTGATTGAATATCTTTGGTAGGGATCTCTTCTAAAAATATGTCTTCAACAAGACCCGCTACACGCTCAGTCTCAGTTAAAGATGTGCCCACTGGTAGCTCGACTGAGACGAGTAAATCGCCTGCGTCAAAGTCTGGAATATAATTAGAGCCGACAGTTGTTGACAGACCAAGAGTAATGGCAAAGAGTAGTAAAGAGCCATAGATAATGGTCTTTCTGTGGTTGACAGCCCAGTCCAGCCATTTTTTATACTTATTTTCTGTATTCATAAAGATCTTTTTAAAGAAGGTGGCAAGTTTACCATGAGACTTTTTTTGCTCCTGAATGGGTTTTATTAAAATAGATGCCAACATAGGAGTGAGTGTAAGCGCTGTGAAAAGTGAACCAATCAAAGTCACAGAAGCGATTTGTGCTAATTGTTTAAATAAAATACCAACCACACCACCCATGAAAATCATCGGCAAAAAGACAACTATTGTGGTGAGGGTTGAGCCAGAAATAGCCATGCCCATTTCAGATGTACCAAAGATCGCAGCCTCTTGAGGGCGTGCCCCATTTTCTATATGACGTGTAATGTTTTCCAATACCACAATTGCATTATCGACCACCATACCAAGCGCTATTGCCAGAGCCATCATGGAGAAAATATTGATCGAGAATTTGGCAATATACATATAGATAAATGCCAGAACTAAAGAAAAAGGTATGGTAAGAATAATGATCAAACTATTGCGCACATTACCCATAAAGAAAATCACTACAAAGATCACAAAAAATGCCGCATACCAGATAGTAGAGGTGACATTTTTGATCGAGTGAGAGATCATTACTGAAGAATCTATTGCCTGATTGATCTTCACGTCTGCAGGCATAGTCTTTTGGATTAAGGCTATCTCTTTTTTCACAGCAGAAGCGACTTCCAAAGTGTTTGCACCTGATTGCTTTTGCACCATGATGACCACAGATCTCTCTTTGAAACCTTTGGTGATCTCATCTTTTTCTTTATAATCATCAGAAACCTTTGCCACGTCTGCAAGACGTACTATTTTGCCATTGACAGAGGCAAGCACAAGATTCTCAATATCCTGAATTGTCTCAAAATCACCTGGTACACGAACTGATAACTCATTTAGCCCCAAATCGATACTACCACCAGGAACAGTCAGGTTTTCTGCCTTGATTGCTTGGGCAATTGTTCCCATATTTAACTGATATGCTTGCAGGCGGTAGGGGTCAATTTCGACCTTGACTTGTCTCTCTTTTTGCCCAACTATTATAAAATTGCCTACGCCTTTTACACGTTTTAGGCGGTCTGTCATTTTTTCATTAAGTATCTGGTCGAGTGTATTATAGCTCTCTTTGGCAGTGACATTGTAGATCAAGACTGGTACCATTGAGCTGTTGACTTTGACAATTGAGGGTGAATAAGCAGAAGAGGGGAGATCTTGCTTTACAAGCTCAAGCATGTCACGCGTATCGTTTGAAGCTTCATCGAGGTTGGTATTCCAATCAAATTCTAATGAAATAAAAGAGACATTTTCTTTTGATTTTGAGCTGATCTTAGTCAGATTAGTGACTGAAGAGAGTTGATTTTCTAAAAGCTTTGTTACTTGCTCTTCAACTTCGCTTGCTGAGGCTCCAGGATAGACAGTCACAATCGTGATAGCTGGGATCTCTGCATCAGGCAATATGTCTCGGGGTAGCATTGTCAGTGAAACGATGCCAAAGATGAGTATTGCCAGAAAAAACATTAGTGTAAAAACAGGGTTTTTAACCGCTATTTCTGGTAGTTTCATTTTTCGCTCCTATCAATAGTTAAAATATCACCATCTTGGACTTTTGTCTTACCTGCGGTGATGACTTGTTCGCCTGTATTAATGCCAGTAACAATGATTTCATCATCGATAGATTTGACTATATTGATGATCTTTTTAGCTGCTATGCCATTTTCATAAACAAAAACATAAGATTCATTTGTGCCTGATTGCTTGAGCATTGCATAGCGAGGAATAAAGATACCCTCTGCTGTAGGCAACTCTATTGAAGCACGACAAAACATGCCTGGTAAAAGCTTTTTGTCCTTATTATTGATGATAATATCGACAGTGGTAGTACGTGAAAAATTAGATAAAATGGGGTGAACATTATCGACCTGCCCCCTAAAAGTCTCATTGGGATAAGCATCGCATGTAACATTTGCCAATAAACCCTTTCTAATCTGACTGATATCCTTCTCATTGATAGATACTTGCACTTTTACTTGGTCAAGCTGCATCAATCTGATTATGCCAGATGAATGAGAATAACCAGGATTAAGCGCAGGCATCAACATAAAATTCTCTCCTTCTTTGACCAGAATTTCAGTTACTATACCAGCAAAAGGTGCCCTGATTTGTGTATTCTTTTTAAGCATATTATACTTTTCTTCTGAGGCTTCTAACTTTGCCTTCAAGTGATCATGCTCCATCTCAGAAATAGAGCCTTTTTCAAATAACTCTGCAATACGATCATAGTCTTTTTTAATTGCATTAAACTCAATTTGTGCTTGGGTTAATAACTCATCAGATAATTGCGCAAGTAACTGCCCTTGAGTCACATTAGAACCTTCACGAACAAAGAGTTTTTCGACTTTACCTGGCAAGACAACGCCCAAATTAGCCTCTTTGCCAGCGGTGATAGAGCCAGAATAACATAACTCTGGATTATATGTTTTCAGCGTTGCTTCTGCGGTCTTGACAATAATTTGTTTTTCATCATAAGACTCTACGCTTTTCTTTGTACAAGCTCCAAAAACGAGCATTAAAGGTATTATTAAGTAATTTATTCTTTTCATTATTTCTCCTCTTATTTATTTTTGTGTTAATTCGCCAATGGCTTTATTGAACTTTATTTCGCTGATTTTTAACTCTGCCAAGGCATCTAAATAGTCAGACTCTGCCTTTTGCCATAAGGTTTGAGCATCCAAAACATCTGTACTCTTTAATATCCCCTGGCGAAACTTGTCATTACAGTAGGTAAGGTTTTCTTCTGTTTGTTGAACGCTTATCTTTGTGAGGGCAACCTTTTGCTGGCTTTCATTTAAAGAGTTTTCAGACTGCAATATTTCCAGATTAATCAACTGGCTGGCGTCGTCAAATTGGTATTGAGCAGCCTTTTGCATGCTTTTGGCAGAAGAGAGCATATAGCCTCTCTCATTCCAATGGAAAATCTCCATTTGAGCAAGAAGGGCAATAGTCCAGTCTTTGCCACATTCATCTTTAAATGAATTATAGGGGTTGGGGTTCATGAAATTATAGCTGGCATTGAGAACAATATTAGGCATATAACGTGAGATTTGTAAGCTCGTATTACACTCCGCCAGTTTAATAGCTGTATTGAGCATTTGAAGTTCAGGGCGCTTTTCTGCAATGCTGTCCAAATCGGCTTTGCCCGTATTTAACACACCCTCTTCAAGCTTATCAGATAAAGTGAGCTCACTGTCTAAAGACTGACCAATAACTTGATTGAACGCCATCCGAGCAAGCTTCAGACCATTATTTGCCTTTAAGAGATTGAGCTCAGCATCATTTAACTTTACTTCTGCTTTTAAAACGTCATTTTGCGTGATAATACCCACTGCTTTATAATTTCTCAAATCAGTTAAATGATTTTCAACTGTGCTTTTAAATTGCTCTGCAAGCAGAACTTTTTCTTGTAAAGTAACTACCCGCCAATAAGCTTCGTCAACCTTCAAAATCAGATCTTCGTCACTCAATTGCATTTTGTTCTGCTCAATCATTTCTAAATTCTTATTGAGCTTGTATTGAGTAAGCACCTTTCCGCCTGTGAAGAGGGGCTGGGTGAGATTGACATTAAAGAGATAGCTGTCTTTTTCACCTAATTTCATATCAATTTGAAAAGGTACAAACTCTCCCGCTACTGGTGCTGGCGTGCCTGTTGAACTGTCAATCTTATAAACAGGCAGGGTCACCATGTCGGTTTTTAGTTGAAAATCATCACCTCTCTGTATATACGTACCAGCAGCACTGACTGAGGGAAGAAACTGGGTAAATGAGGCTTTGCTTCTCGACTGAGCACTCTTGAGCATTTCAACTTGGCTCCTATTGCTGATATTGTTTTCTTTTGCCATCTTGCGTGCTTCTTGGATGCTCAGCCCTTCCGCATTTAGAGCACCAAAAAGACTAAATATTGGCAATAAAACAATCAGTGCTTTAATCGTTTTTTTCATTGTTTGTGTCTCCTATTAGTCCTTTGTGAAGAATGTCTGCTACACCATTTCTAATTCTTTTTAAGTCAATCGTACTCTTAGATAATAGCCATGCCGTAATAGAAAAGTCAAGTGAACCAAAAATAATGGTCGTCAATAAATCAGGGTCAACTTCTCTGATTCTACCCGCATCAATAGCCTCTTTGCAGAGCTTTGTCAGATAATTTAAATAGTTCTTAATGGGCCAAAAATCTGGATACTTTTCGTAAAACTCAGGACTTTGGCGCAACTCGATGATTATAAGCTTTGCAGCGTCGCGATTCTTCTCGCAATAATCAATGTGCAAGTCAATAAAGTTGAGCATTTTTTCAAGTGGGTCTTCTATTGCCTGTAGCCTTTGATCAGCCTTCTCCATAAGATCGGTAAGCATTTCTTCAAAACACTTGATGAGTAGATCATCTTTGTTTTCAAAATACAAGTACACTGTACCATCGGCTACCTTTGCCTTTTTGGCAATATCCGAGATCTTTGTCCTGTGAAAGCCCTTTTGAGCAAATGTCTTGATTGCAGCCTTGGTTAAATCAGCTCTCTTTTTACTCTTCTTGCTGTTTAAAGATTCAATTTCATAAGCCATTGTTTTCCTCCTTATATTTAGTTCTTATGAATCGTGGTTCAATTTAAATAAGTAGTGCATTTAGTCAAGATAAAAGATGAACTACTGTTCAGATAAAATGTATAATACCATTTATTATATGATTATAGAAGATAATAAAATCGCATTTAAAAATTAAAACTGAATTAATAACTCTCAAATATTAAAAAAGAGTGCTTTGAATTGGCTTTTTTAAACAACACACCTTTTTGGTCCTCGCTACGCTGCGGGTGAGGAGCTTTTCTTCGAACAGGTAAGGTAAAAACAATTGATTTTTGTTTGTTATAAGGAGCTTTGCGGTCTTATTTTGGTACAACTAAGATAGATTGTACCTACGTTTGCTTGTTCGTAGTTATTCATCGCACATAGACAACATATAACAAACTTGTAGAAACAAAAAACGTAGCAACAACTATCTTAGTTGTCAAGCGAAGCTCATTCCTTCATTTATGTCAATATGTCCAGAAAAGAAGTTACAGTTGCAGGCAGTCAATTTAAAATTAGAGACTTTTAATAACCAACTATTACCCATATAAAATTATAATAATCCATTTTATGTTCAGTTTTTTTTGTTGAGCAGGAGATAAAAGATAAAATGAGCTTTGATTTGTACCTTTGAACAATAGAAATAATATTTCATTAATATGCAATTATTTCTTGACACAAAAAGAATATGTTATATTATTGACACATATTTGATGGTGTTTTAATTTATCATGTGATTAGTAAAGGAGGATAAATGCTACACTACACTACACTACACTACACTACACTATCATATTCGGTTTTGCATCATTTTGTAAGAATTTCTTTATCGGGTCGTACAATAAATTCACATAGCACCTTTTTATTCATTAGCTAAGAATTAATCTTTCATTGATAAATAAAAAGGAGGCAAAAATGAAAAGAATAATTATTGCTTTAATTACTATTGCATTTGCAATAACTGTATTAAGCGCAGACCCAATAAATACCGATCCAACACCTGCATGCCGTGGGCAAATTTGTGGCTATGTTTACAAATCTTATTATCCGAATAATTCGACTGTGCCCAAATGGAGACCTATGAATGGTGAGAGAGTGAAAATTTCAATTATCGGTAATGATGATACATTGGAAAGGGAATATGTTACTTATTCAGATGGTTTTTACAGTACACCATCATATGAATATTACAGTAATAGTAGGTACCACACTGTTCAAGTTGAATGCCATGGTAGAATTGTTACAAGAAACTTAGAAAATGATGTTCGCATCGATTTTTATATTGATCAAGAGTATTAACCTATAATAATGAGGGCAGTTAATTCTGCCCTCTCTTTTGCAAAAGGAGGCAAAAATGAAAAGAATCATTTTTTGCATTGCATATTTTACTTTAACTATCTTAAGCTTATATGCGCGAATTGATAGTATTGATAACATAAATTTAGATAGCATTGTGGTTGATTTTGGAGATTATAGATTTGCTATCAATCAATATAATGACAGATTGTATGTAGAAAACTATCGGAGGATAGGAGAGTATCAGATATATGAAGATGGGAGTATAGCCCTAAAATACATAATCGAGAAATACCAGACTCCACCCAGTTTAAGTTCATTTATTATTGGAGATAAACTGTATTATGCTGAGGCAGAAAATGATATAACTTTTGGGCAAATACTATTATCAATCGCTGATGTTTCACAAAGCCCATTGCAAAGCATATTAACTCGTAATACGGGTATATATGCAGGTTATACTGTTTCAAAAGGATTATATGATGACTATCTACTACTTGGAGACGATGAAAACTATAAGGGTAGAAAGTATAATAGCCACACTTTAGAAGAAGAAGGACAAATCTGGGATGCATATGGTTTTTTTACATTGGCAGATTCTACTTTTATACAGTGTGGTAGTATTACTGGAGGTGGATATAATATGACAGTTCTGTGGTTTTTTAATCTCAATGAAGTTGAGAGTGATGAATTACCAGAACACTTTGCAGAATATATTCTTTCAGATGATGAAATTCTCTCTCTATCCCACATAAAATATGAAAATGAATTACTCTATATAATGGGTTATCGGTATATGGAAGTCATTGATCTCAGTGACATCAATAATCCTGTGTCTATCTACAAAGACGATATAACAGGTGCTCCTGATTTTTGGCATTATACAGACGCAATTCTCATTGATGATATTCTCTTTACTAATAATGCTTGGGGTGATATTATTGTTTTTAATATTAACACATCAGAAATAATATATGAAGAAGATACCATCTATGGCAATAGCTTATTTGGTTGTTTGAATTTGGATTATCCATATATTTACAGCAATAATACCTTGTACATAAGCCAATATGAACTTGGATCAGGAATAACTAAGATTCAAGATTACGGGTTGTGGAATAATAGATGCAGGCAAAAAGATAGCAATATTGTTGCTTGGGATGCAGCTAATGATACTATTTACTTTTATCCATCTCTTCTTGAGGATTACTATACAACATGTATTGAGGGTGTTGACTATTTTATTAACTTCGAGGTGTATAATGAAAAATTATATTTGTTTTTAAGACTTGATAATAATCAGTACGTCATTGATGTATATAGTTTGGACAATGAGCAGCTTGAATCACTGTATCGAATAAATGTTGATCAAGGTTTACATACAATAAACATTGTTGATGATTTCCTTTATATTTCAACAAGCAATAGTAGTATAGACCAATACATAGTTTATGTTTACAGATTAATTGGTGATAGCATTGAGTATTACTGTACTTTTAATGGCAAAATCCAAGATTTTCGAAGCCATAAGAATGATAGTATGATTGCAGTTTGTAATCTTGGAAATATTGATTTTAGAGATAGATATGCGCCTGAAGATATTGTGTTTACATATTCATTCCAGCCAGCTAATGGAAATAATATGCCATCCTTTATGTTTGTAGATGAAGATCACTTTATGATATACGATTATCCGCCTGGCTATGCCAGTGTCTATCGCGTGAGTGACAGTGGCTTAGAGTTTTTGTATACGCAAAACTTTGATTCATGTTACACGACACTCAATGCATTTAATGGATTGCTGACAAAAAGTATAGAAAACCCAAGGCAAAAAACTATTTATTCAATAGGAGATTATGAATTTCATGAGGCGGGGGAGTATGAGGCATTGCCCTTTACCAAAGAATTCTTCTATCCTGAATACAATAAGATGTTAAAGTATAGCAGTGAAGGTGCATTTTTATATAGCTTTGACTATACTGTTGCAAGTGATGATCATACGATTGTAAAGCCAAAGGCTATTTCAGCATATCCTAATCCATGTATATCAGGTAATGTGCACTTTAAAGCCCAGCAAGTCAAAAGCATTTCTATCTATAATATAAAGGGGCAATTGGTAAAAAAAATAGAGGCTAACCCTGAGACCAATAAAGAGATAATTTGGGATAAAAAAGATCAAAATCAACAGAATGTCGCATCTGGCATATACTTTTATCGTGTAGAACAGGGGCAGGATGCACAAATAGGGAAGCTAATGATTTTAAAATAAGGAGACCAGATGAAAAAGATAGTAATAATGCTAATTGCCATGGCATTGATATTATGCCTATTTGCAGAGAGTAAAATACCTCAAGTAAGTGGCAAAATACATAAGCAAAATAAAGAGGCTGTGGGAGATACCCCTCAATGGAACCCGATAGTTGGCGATATTGTGATAATTGAATTTATCAGTAGAGAAGATGTTAGCAGAAATATTGTTTATCAATGTATTGCGATGCAGGACGGGACATTTGCATTGTCACCAAAGGTTTACCATGACCCTGCACTTTTCTCTGCAGTTAAGGTGAGTTGCCATAAAAAAACTGTTGTGCAAGAGATAAAAGACAAAATGAGCTTTGATTTGTACCTTTGAACAATAGAAAAATATTTAAAATGAGGATGTTATGCAGCATCCTCTTTTAATTTCTGATAATAATCATCACATCTAAATCCGCTTGTAGTAGACATCTGATGTTTTGGGTGAAAATAGTTTTCAAAAACCCCTGTTTTGTCCTGCCAATATATATAGAGGTTGTTGTTTTTTATTTCATAATTCTGCGATACTATGGGATAGCCTATAATATTATGGATAGAGATTGAGATAAGTGAGATTTGCATTTTTTTAATTTTATTTACAATGAACAGCAAAACTGCGGGTAATATACTCATGATTTATACAAACGCTAAAGTATTAAATCTTAGTGAATAAACAATGATTATCAATTATTTAAAAAAAAAGCTTGCCAGAAATACATAATTTTGTTTAAAGTAAATCAAAATAATATTTTGGAGGATGTTATGAAAAGAATTCATAATTTCAGCGCTGGTCCAGCAGTTTTACCTTTAGAGGTATTGCAAGAGGTTCAACAAGATTTAGTTGACTACAAAGGCAAAGGCTTATCTGTAATGGAAATGAGCCACCGTTCTAAAGATTATCAAGAGATTTTTGATGATGCAACTGCTACAATGAAAAGATTACTCAATGTTGGTGATGATTATGCTGTATTGTTCTTAGGCGGTGGAGCAAGTTCACAATTCTACATGCTCCCATTAAACCTTTTACCAGATGACAAAATTGGCAACTATATCAACACTGGCGAATGGGCAGGAAAGGCTTATAAAGAAGCAATCAAAATTGGCAAAAAAGCACACCTTGCAGCAACTTCAGAAGATAAGAAATTTAGCTATTTACCCAAAACTTTCACAATATCAGAAAATCCTGCTTACTTACACTATACCACAAATAACACTATTTATGGCACTGAATATCACAAAGATCTCGAAGTACCAAAAGACTTATTATTAGTTTCTGATATGTCTTCAGACTTCCTCAGTCGCCCAATCGACGGTAATAAATATGGGCTCATCTATGCTGGCGCTCAAAAGAACATTGGACCTGCTGGCGCTACAGCAGTTATCCTTCGTAGAGACTTGATGGATAAGTTTAACAAAAACCTCCCAACTATGATGTCATACAAAACACATATCGATAAAGACTCTATGTTCAATACACCACCTGCATTCCCAGTGTATGTTATTGGTCTCGTATTAAAATGGATCGAAAAACAAGGCTTAGAAAAAGTATTACTTAATAATCAGAAAAAAGCTGCTTATATCTATGATGCAATTGACAATAGCAATGGCTACTACAAAGGCACAGTAGAAAAAGAAGATCGCTCTTTAATGAATATTACTTTCAGACTTCCAAGCGAAGAACTCGAAGAAAAATTCATCGGCGAAGCTAAAAAACTCGATATGATCGGTTTAAAAGGTCACCGCTCTGTTGGTGGTTGCCGCGCTTCTACATATAATTCACTTCCAATCGAAGCTACAAAAGATTTGGGTGAATTTATGGTTGATTTTCAAAAGAGAAATGGTTAATTACTAAATTATCTTGAATATGGCAGGTCTCACATGGGACCTGCTTTTTTTATACTAAATGCAAATTGCCTAAAGGTGTTGATTAATACATAAATCAGGTTTGCAGACTGCGTGGGTACTGTGAACTGAGATTTGAGATGCAATTGATCTGAGTCAACTATGGATAGTTACTGAAAAAAAATCACCTCTAAACCTGCTCGTAGTAAGCATCTGCTGATTTGGGTGAAAATAGTTTTCAAAAAACACCATTTTGTAAGCCCTATATATATAGAGGGTGTTGTTTTTTTTATTTATAATTTTACTTTATTCTTTTATTAGATATTTTTGGTCACTATGAAACAGCCTCAGCTTGTGAAAATTATTAAGTTGTTGAGGATATCTGAAAAAAACTATTTACAAAAAAACACAGATTTAAATAATGGCATAATAATTAGAAAAGAGGTTTTATGGATCAGTTAGTTCTCGGTATTGCAAATATAAGCTTTGGTCATATATTCATGCTAATAATAGCAGGAGTAATGATTTATTTGGCTATCAAAAAAGACTATGAGCCAACGCTATTATTGCCTATCGGTTTTGGTACAATTTTAGCAAATATCCCAATGTCTTCAGCAATTGGAGAGCATGGCGTTCTGAGTATATTGTTCAACTTTGGTATTGCAAATGAACTATTTCCACTACTTATCTTTATCGCAATTGGTGCAATGATCGACTTCACAGTACTATTAAAGAATCCACTAATGCTCTTGTTTGGGGCTGCAGCACAATTTGGGATATTCTTTACAGTGGCTTCGGCTTCTCTGTTAGGATTTAGCTTGAAACAAGCAGCATCAATCGGCATTATCGGCGCAGCAGATGGTCCGACCTCAATCTATGTTGCAAATCACTTTGCTCCTGACCTATTGGGTCCAATATCCGTCGCTGCATACTCATATATGGCTTTGGTACCCATCATTCAACCCCCTGTGATCAGAATGTTGACTACCCCAGAAGAGAGGAAAATCAGAATAAAATCGAGTAATCAAGATGTCTCGCAGACTGTAAAGATCTTGTTTCCAATACTCATCACTGTTATTGCAGGCATAGTAGCACCGTCTGCAGTGTCTTTGGTTGGATTCTTGATGTTCGGTAACTTATTACGTGAATGTGGCGTTTTGGAAAGACTATCCAAATCAGCACAAAATGAATTGGCAAACCTCGTGACTATCTTGCTCGGCTTGAGCATTTCTTCGACAATGACAGCAGATAAGTTTTTACAACCACAAACCCTCTTCATCTTAGGCTTGGGCTTGATTGCCTTTATCTTTGATACAGCTGGTGGTGTTCTTTTTGCAAAAGGATTAAACTTATTCTTGAAGAATAAAATCAACCCAATGGTCGGTGCAGCTGGTATTTCAGCGTTTCCAATGTCTGCACGTGTCATTCAAAAAATGGGACAAAAAGAAGATCCACAAAACTTCTTACTGATGGCTGCTACAAGCGCTAATGTTGCAGGGCAAATCGGCTCGGTGATCGCTGGCGGTTTGATACTCGCATTGATAAAATAGGAGAAGAATAATGAAACTAACTACCAATATAGCTTTTTCTGCTGATGCAATAGATGTGACATTCCAAGCGCTCAACGTGATGCTAAAAGGCATGATTGGCATTTTTGTCTTTATGTTTGTCTTTTATTTATTAATCGTAGGTTTACGCAAGGTTTATAAAGATAAAGAGAGAGACTAAAGCACAGTCTTTAACACTCTTAGAGCATTTTTATAAAAGAGCTTAGCTATCACTTCCTCACTGACAGAAGCTTTACGTAAAAAGTCTTCTAAAAGCGGGAAGCCCGTAGGGTTTTCTAAACCAGCACAATACTTATGAATGCCGTCAAAGTCGCTTCCAAAGCAAATATTGTCTAAAGCATTTATCTTGTCATAATACTCTAATAATTCTAAAACCCAGAGAAAGCCGATAGGGTATGTGTCTGAAATATCGCCTAATTCATACTCGTGATTATAGTTGACTTGGTCGTGGAATTTGAAACCCTGATGCTCAGTTCTATCTGATCTTAAAAAATCATAGTAAATATTGACGCCGATCAGCCCATTTCGCTCTTTGATTATTTCTATCAAGTCGTCAGGCAGATTTCGAGCTGAAGAGTTGATTGCTCTGATATTTGAATGTGAGGCGATAATGGTGCCCTGATAATGCTTTTCTAAATCCAAAACAGATTGGTCAGATAAGTGAGAAATATCGAGCAGGACTTTCATGGTATTGAGCTTGTCTATCAACTCTTTGCCGTGCGAGAGCATACCGCCGCTTTCAGTGATTGGCGTAAACCATTTGCTGATTCTATTCCATGAGGGTGCTATCATTCTAATTCCTAAATTGTGGAAAATATCCAGTAAATCAAGGCTGTTTTCTATAATTTCCAGCCCTTCAATGGAAAGTAGAATACCATACTTGCTTTGGAATTTCTCCTCGTCAAAAGACTTAAGTAAATAAAAGTCTTTGTTCTCTTCGATAAATTGCAGAGCTATGGCGATAATCTCTAAAGCATGCGTCAAAGGCTTATCCAAGAGCGAATCGCCGATATAAAGAGACTGAGTTTGAATGCGTAAATTGGCATTTGTGGTGCGCTTTGCCGTGATATCACGATGCTGAAGGTAATTTGGTGGCTGTATAGCAAAGCCCTTGAATAATTTATTACTCTTTTTCTGCAAGAGCATTTTAGAAAAAGTGTCTGCATGACAGTCAATTATTGGATAAGACATTTGTTACATCCTTTTAATAGTAGTATTTATAAATTAATATGGTTTGTCTTGAAGGCAAAGTTTATTTTAAAAACAATAAAAAGAAAATAAATTACAGGTTTTTATAATTGGATGCTATAATAAGACAAGAGACTGCTTTTCTACAAAAAAATAAAAAAGGAGAAAAAATAATTTGACATAGTACTTTTAATTTGGTAGATTAATTTTTGAAAGGAGTAGGGATATGTTTTTTGAAGATTTAGAAGTAATGAAACAGAAGGTTTTGAAGGACCTACAGAGGGATGTACTGATTGTATGCTCTGATTATGCACTACAGAATGAGCTAATCAAAGAAATGCAAGCGAAAGGGAGCTTGTTCGAAGGGCAAGTGATGAGTAAGGCAGATTTCTATGATGAATGCATGACCTGTGATCATGTCAAGATTAAGGATATAAAAAGGTATATTAGCTTGTACGCATCTATTCCAGAAGATATTAAGAGTGAATATAACCTAAAAACTTATCAAGGTAGCGAGGAATACCTGCAGAATGTTTTGACTCTCTTTGAAGAATTAAAGCATGCGTGTACGACGATTAGAAAGGTGAAAGAAAGCGGTGATGATAGCTTATACAAGATATGGCAAGAGAAGCCGATTGATAATTTGATTAGGGTTTATGATGCCTATCGTGATTATCTTGAGCAAAAAGGATATACCGATGCCATTTATATGGGTATTGAGTGTTTTGATGCTCATTTTTTACGCGGTAAGAAGAAAATAATCTTTTATAATATTGTTGAATTTAGCAAGCTCGATAAAGAGATCTTTAAAGAAATCACGATGAGCGGAATAGAGATTGATTTTTATGTACAGGGTAATGAAGATTTATTTGAATTTAAGCCTGATGAGCTCAAACTAAGAGTGAAAAAAGATAAGGAAAGCAAAGAAGAGAAGCCATTTTTATCTTTTCCAAGCAAAGGTATTAAGCTATTTGAAGCAAAGAATGCTTTTGGTATGCATCGTCAATTATTGAATGAAATAGAGGCGGACGAGATTGATCTAATAATTGATTTTGATGTTGACAGACAGCCATTTTATGGCGATTTAAACTCCCAGTATTTTTTCTTAAAGAATGACTTAAGCTTTAATCATTCGGCAATCTTTAACTTTTTGGATCAAATAAAATTCGTTGTTGAGCGCATTGTGATTGATAAAGGGCGTAAGCTTATCCCCATTTATGCACTCTATCATTGGTTTGCCAATCATGAATTTTGGCGTTATATTGGTAAAGCAGAAGAATTTGCTCTTAGACAAGAGATGAATCGCTTTTTGCTTGATTTGAATGAGAGAGATTGGGTTTATCTTGATTTGGACAAGGAATATGAAGAAGCTGAAAAGATATTATATTACAATACTAATAATGTGAAATATGTGCTCACCAGTGCTTTTAATATTATCAAGACTTTCTTGGGCTTTAAGAGATTTGACGAGTTGTTGGACTATCTTTGTGATTGGCAGAAGAATAAGCTATTGAGCATGCTAAATTTTGCTGACCTCGATCCAAAGGCTGAGTACAATAATATTGCTGAGTTGGAAATCTATTTAGAGGCGATTGATAATTTGAGAAGTATTACACAATTGGGTATGCCCGAAAATATAGACCAGCATTTGCCAAGTGTATATGAAAAGCTTGGGTTTATTATCGAATATATGCATGGGAAGTCTTATAAGCAAAAGGTTGAGGAATCAACAAAAAGAACGATTAGGATTAGCGACTTTGCCGATGCTAATAGCTGTCTTGAAAAGAATATCGCTATTTTAAATCTGCAAGAGTCTGTATTACCCTCTGCACGCAAGACACCTTATTTGCTGACTAATGCGCAGAGAGAGAAGCTGGGGCTGAAGTCATGGGATGATATTCGCCTATTAGAGAAATATCAGTTTTATATCATGATCAATAATAGTAAGTCAGCAAAGCTCTTTTATATTGAGAATGTGGATGATAATACGCAGAAAAGCTCATTTGTCGAGGAGATTTTGCAATATAGAAAAGATCTGATCGAAGCAAAACTTAAACTCGATGATATAGATTATCAGGACTATTTTGCAAAGACAGTAAAAAAGAATGACGAATACATTATTCCAGATAAAGCAGTGTTGATAGACAGGGATTTCTATAAAATCAATGATGATGATTTGATGCCTGATGAGTTAAAATTAGGTTATTATTCTTATGCTCAACTGAAAAAAAACAGCTTTAATTGGTATTTTGATCTTCATTGCTATTTTTCTCTATTTAGCGAAGTAAAAGAACCACAAATCAGCTATAAAGCCTTGGGCAATCTCGTGCATAATGTCTTTGAAGAGTTGACTAAAGATGACAAATACAAGGAGATCTCGGAGGATAAAGAGTCTGTTAAGATGGTTGAGGATGCGTTTGACAGGGCAATGCAAGATAGCTTTTATTATAAAATAGATAAGGGCTTTGACGGCGACTTTTTTAACCTATTTTTGAAAAAGACGATTAGTAAAAATATCTGTAAGTTTATCAAAGAGGAATTAATAGAAAAGGAAGCTAAAGAAGTAAAACCAGAGGAAGAGTTTGCTGAAAAACCTGTGGAAGGTTCTGAGGAAGGCTCCTTAATTAAAACAACACTAATAGGGCGAGTTGACCTCTTTATCGAGTACCTTGAAAGCATTGCGTTGATCGATATCAAGACAGGCTCAGGCGCAAAAGAGCAATTAGATTTTTACCTCTATCTCTTAGGAGAGCATAGTAAGGACGTAAATGCTAAAATCTACAATGTTATTGAAGGCGGGGCTAAATATTCAGAGCAACTAAAAGCAGCAAAATTTGAGGAGTTTTCTGAGAAAAAGACCGAAGAAATAAAAACTACCGTCAGCAGAGAATTTGAACCAGCAAAGGCTTTTGATTTATTTGATCGCTATCGTGACATCAGTAGGCAAGATGATTTTGTGACAATGTCGAAAAAAAAGGGAGGGGAAAATGAATAATAGAGTTTATACAGCAAGTGCAGGGACAGGCAAGACCTATAGTCTCTCATTAGAATATATTGCAATACTTTTGAAGCACTGTGGCGACAGAGATTTTGATTTTAAAAACATTGTGGTAATCACCTTTACACGTAAAGCAACAGCGGAGATTAGGGACGCGATATTCGAGCGCCTGAAAGCTATATTTGACGAAAGTGATGCAGATGCAAAGGAGAAAAGCGCTGGTATTATCAAGCAAATCGAGAAAGTGGTCCAAAAAGACCTTGATACAAAAAGAGAGCAAGATGGCAATATTAAGGCTGAGGATTATAAGATAGGAAAAGAACAACTTGTTTATCTAAAAACGACTTATGACAAGATGCTGCGTGAGAAAGACAAGATTAGTATCTCGACAATAGATAGCTTTATCAGTACTATTTTCAAGACTTTAATTGCTCCTCAACTGAATATCACAACATATGAAGTAATGGAAGAAAACCCTCCACATATCTATGAGAAATTGTTTGAAAATCTCCTCGCTTGTAAGGATGAGAGCCAAACAAATATATTGGCAAAAGCATTTGAACGCCTTGGAATCAGAAACAAAGATGAGATTGAAGAGCACTTTGGCAAATTGATCGATTATCGTTGGCTTTATGCAAAGACAAAAGGCGATGTAAAGGCAGATAAAGGTGGTTCGACATATGAAAAGGTGTCAGAGGAATTTATTGAAGAGTTTAGTGGTTTCTTAGATACGTTTTCTGAAGGTGTAAAAGGAAAAACTAAGCCTGGTGATTATTGCAATGCCTATATTAAAGTAGATATAATAAAGCTTTTAGAAATTGCAGATGATATTACTGTACAGCAGTTTAAGGACCTCTTTATTAGTAAACTAAAAAACGAGCAATTCTTATCATCTTATAATAATTTTAAGGTGTTATTAGGAAAGCTGGATTTTTGGGATGGGAGAAAACTGAGCGAAAAGACTAATGCATGGATTACTGACATTAAAGAAAAGATTAATGATCCTAAAAGCACGATATACAAAGGGTTGCTTCCCATCTTTGAATATTTATTTTTAGATCCTGAGAAGAGAGAAATTTATGCCTTTTGGGGATTGCTGTTAGAAGAGTATGATAAAATCAAGCTGGAGGAAAGGGTATTGACTTTTAACGATTTGCTCTGGTTTACATATAGTTTTATGTATGAGCAAGACTGCCCACTTTATGATAAAAATAAGGATACAGTAACGCCAGAATTTTATGAATCATTGGCTATGAAAGTGCAGTATATGTTGATCGACGAATTTCAAGATACCAGCGTCTTGCAGTTTGAAATATTTAAGCCAATACTTAATGAAATAAAGAGCGGTAGTGGTACGTACAGTGAAAATGGCATTATCATTGTGGGCGATGAGAAGCAGTCTATCTATGGCTGGCGTGGGGGCGAGAAGAGTCTGCTCAAGCAAATGGAATCTTTTATTTATAATAGTAAGAAAGAGACGCTTGGCAGATGTTATAGAAGCAATGGTGGAATTGTTGACTTTATTAATGCAGTATTTGAAGGCAGTGCTTATCAGGAACTCTTTAAGGGCACAAACCAAGAGTGGGTGTATGAAAATGTGAAATCTAATAAGGAAGATCAGCCTTGTTGGATAAATAGAGCTCTTTGTCTATACAGTAAGGCTAAAAATGCTTCCGATACCACAGTGGTTGCCTCAGTGGTTCCTGATAAAAGTGCAACATATGAAAGATTTATCCAAGAGATGGAAATAGACAAACTTGATGATAAAGATTTGGGTAAGACAGTGATCATTGCACGCACAAATAAGGAGTTAGTAGAAATAGAAAAGTGCTTGATAGAGGCAAATAAGCCATTTATTCGTCAGTCAAGCTCATCACTATTTGACCATGATGTGATAAAAGCGATGATGAATTTGCTGCGCTTTTTAGCATATGACGATTGGAAGAGCTTGCTTGCTTTTTTACGATCAGACTTAATATTGCTTGATGCAAACAAATTGGCAAAGATTGCTAAGCAAGTAGCTGCTTACTATAAGAATTATGCTGGTGAATACCCTAAAGTGGAAGATGAATCGTTGGAGAAAGTATTTGCATTGAGAGATGCATGGCATGAGATCTTGCTAGCAAACCGCCCAACAAAATTGTCGGATTTAATGGATATTATTATTGAGAGATTCCAAGTGACACGAGTCTTTGCAAATGAAAATCAATTGAAAAACCTCTTTCTCTTTTTACAATTGGTAAAGGAATTTGATCACTCTCCAGCGCCATATGATAGGACTTTGGATAATTTGTTGTTGAAACTGAAAGATCTGCAAGATGAGAAAAGTGAAAAACAACAGGGCGTGGTCTTGGATAATGCTATACAATTGATGACTATACACAAGTCTAAGGGCTTGAGTTTTAGGAATGTCTTTGTCTATTTGGATATTTCGGCAAGAGACTTCGCTGAAAAGGCGCTATTCTACTATGAATTTGACAAAGATGAGATTGGGGAATTAAATAATTATACTGTAACAAGCCTCTATCGTTCAACCTTATTAAAGCTCGACGCAGACCTAAACGAACGCGTTATTGCCAAAGAAAATATAGAAGATATGAACAATGTCTATGTCGCTCTGACACGTCCAGAAACAAACTTGGGTGTATATATGATTGAAAGCAAATCATCCTATGATGATACAAGCAAAGTAAATGCACTAAAAAAGCTGAGAGAAAGACTCTTTGCTGTTGAGATGAGATCTGACGAAGAGAATTTTATTCAATATCAGGAGGATACCTCTGAGTCAGCAGATAATAAGAAAGATAAAGCAGAGCCATTTACCTTCACAGGAGCAAAGTACTTTAAAGAGAAAAAAGAAGAGGTCCCGAGTACAGAAAATATTGGCACATTTATCAATAAAGCTAAAGCTTATTCAAAGCAATACTTGAATAAACGCCCAGCACTGAGAGGTAATGTTGCCCATAAATACCTTGAATATATCTTTAAAAATACACCTGAAGAAAAGAACTATGCCAGAAAGATGTGCATACAGGAACATGCTAATCTTATGCTAATTAGTGAAATAGAGGAGATTATTGAGACTTGCGATCAAGCAATAACAAATAATGCCCAGTTCTTTAGTGAAGATTGGGATAAAATCTACAATGAATACACGATCTTTGATAATGATAAGATGTACCGTATAGATCGTCTTTTGATCTCTGATAAACGAAAAGAAATAATGATTCTGGACTTTAAAACAGGCAGCTACAATGAAGAACAGCTCCAAAACTATAAAAGCATCATAGAAAGCTTGCCTATCGTAAAAGAAGAAGGTTATATTGTAGATACATATTTTTTGGAGGTTTAGTCTCTTATTTAGGCATTAGCGCTTCAATCCTCTCAAAAATACCTCTTGACAAAAACAACTTGATCCAGTATTTTGATAATAAATATTTGGTAATGAATTAAGTTGTTATTATATATTAGTATGAGTTGGGGGATTGATGAAAAAAAAGAAAGTTATTATTTTTATTGTTATTGTATTCTTTTTGCTTATTGGGTTTAGGCTTTTTCAAACTATACCTGAAAAACTCAATGCAAATTCAAATAATATGAGGCGTATGATGCAAGGCGAAGCCAATGTCAAGACTGGTCTTGTGACAATTGGTGATATTGCCGAAGAAGAAGAGTTTTCAGGCACTCTGAATGCCAAAAATAAGCTATTGGTTTCACCAAGGGTGAGCGGTCAACTGACAAAGATTAAGGTCAATATCGGTGACCGCATTGCTAAAGGTAGTGTTGTTGCGCTTATCGACCCATATAGTTATCAGCAAGCTTTTGAAAAGGCGCAGGCAAGTCTCGCTATTGCAAATGCCAATTTTAACAAGGCAGATGAAGACTTGAAGGTCTCAGCAAAGGAATTGGAAAACTATAAAGAACTACGCAAAAAAGGGTTTTTATCTCAGTCAGAATACGATCAATATAATGCAAAGCATATTGCTACAAAGGCGACTTTTGATATTGCCAAGGCTAATATTGAAAGTGCTAATGCCGAACTTAAGAATGCAAATGCCAATCTAAAAGCGTGTGAGATTAAAGCAATTTGGGATACTTCTGATCCATATAGATATGTGGGCGAACGCTTTGTGGAAGAAGGCATTTGGCTGAATACAGGTCAAAATATCATGAGCGTTTTACAAATCGAAAAGCTGACAGGTGTGATTTTCATCAATGAAGAGCGTTATACTCTCTTAAAAAAAGACATGAATGCTGTTGTAAAAACTGATTCATGGCAAGAGAAAATATTTAATGCAAAGATTACAAATATCTCAGCACAATTGCAAGAAGACTCGCGTCAGGCAAGGGTTGAGCTCGAGGTGGACAATAGAGAAGGCTTATTAAAACCAGGCATGTTTTCTCGTATAATCTTGAAATACCGAGAAAAGCAGAATGTGAGAATGATCCCTGCAAATGCTTTTTACACTTATGAAGGCAAAAAAGGTGTCTTCTTAGTTGACCCAGAAAGCAAAGCAGTCACCTTTACCGAGATCGTCACTGGCATTAGCAATAAAGACTTTATTGAGGTATTATCACCTGAAATAGAAGGAGAAGTCGTCACTGTCGGTCAAAACCTACTCAATGATGGCAAAATCATCGCTAGCAATGACGATACACAGCAACAAAGAAAAGGGAAGCAGGGTAAGAAATGAAGATTACCGAGCAATCAGTAAATAGACCCATATTTACCTCAATGATAGTGCTAATTATCATCATCTTAGGCGCCATTGCCCTATCCAGATTGCCTATCGACTTGATGCCTGATGTCAGCTCTCCAACTATCAGTGTTTCGACAAATTATAGTAATGCAAACCCTTTGGCTATGGAAGAATTAGTGACCAAGAAGATCGAAGAAGCCGTGTCTGCCGTTCCTGGGGTAGAGGAGATTAGCTCTCAATCTTCTGAAGGTGTCAGCAATGTGCAAGTGTCTTTTAAATGGGGTTCTGACTTAGAAGTCGCTGCCAATGATATTAGAGAGAGGCTCGACCGTATTATCTCGCGACTTCCAGAAGATGCTTCGCGTCCTTCATTGCGTAAATTTGACTTGGCTGCGATGCCTGTTATCACATTTGGCGTGACCAGTGATCTAAACCCTATTGAACTGAGGATGATGATTGACGATCAGGTTAAGCGTCGTTTTGAGCGTGTTGCTGGCGTGGCAAGTGTCGATGTGCGTGGCGGTCTTGAAAAAGAGATTCACATTAATCTCAATCTTGATAAAATACAGTCTCTAAACATCTCTGTCGATGAAATCAGTCGTAAGATTATTTCTGCAAATATAAATATTCCTACAGGTGAGATAGAAAAGGGTAATTATCAAGTCTCTGTGCGTGTACCAGGGACTTTTGAAAACCTAACTCAATTGGAAAATACTCTCATTTCAAAGCGTAATGGAGTAAATATCTTTTTAAAAGACATTGCTCAAATTGAAGAGAGCACAAGCAAAGAAACGAGATATATCAGGATCAATCAACAACCTGGTATTCAAATCTCTATTAATAAACAATCGGGGACTAATACCGTCCAAGTCGTGAAGGGCTTACTTAAAGAGATGGATAGGGTAAATGAAACATTTCCTACTATCAAAGTAATACCGCTCATCGACACTTCAGTTTTTATCAAACAGTCAATCAATAATCTCGTTAGTTCTGCTATACTTGGCGGTTTATTGGCAATCTTGATACTCCTATTCTTTTTGAGAAACATAAAGAGCACAATGATTATTGCCACTTCGATACCTATTTCTATCACCGCAACTTTTGGACTCTTGTATTTCAATGGCTTTACCCTCAATTTGATGACGCTTGGCGGTATGGCTTTGGGCGTCGGTAGCTTGCTGGACAATTCTATTGTCGTATTAGAAAACATCTTTAGACACCGTGAAGAGCTTGGCGAGAACCAAAAAGTCGCTGCAATCGAAGGCACAAAAGAAGTCACTATGCCCATTATTGCCAGCACATTGACCTCTCTGGTGGTCTTTTTACCTGTTGTATTCATGCGTGGCTTTACTGGCGTCTTATTTCAACAATTAGCGTGGGTTATCGTCTTTTCTATGGCTTGTTCTATGCTCTCTGCACTGACCCTCGTGCCTGTATTATCCAGTCGTATGCTATCTGTTCATACAGAAGAACATGTTGAAGAAAATGCTCGCCTTGATAAGAAAATCTTTGCAAAAATCAGCGTATTTTTACATATAATGGAAGATAAATATGTGAAATTATTGAAATATTCTCTCAATCATAAGAAGAAGATTATTTATTCAACTACAGCGATCCTCTTAGGCAGTTTGGTATTTTTCCCTCTTATTGGCAGCGAATTGATGCCGCAGGCTGATGAAGGTGAGATTAGAGTTAATTTTGATATGGAGGCAGGTACAAAGATTGATTTGACTGATGAGGCTGTGAGAATTGCAGAACAGAGGATATATGACAATGTTCCAGAAGTTATCAATCAAATTACTAGTGTTGGCGGCTTTGGTTTTGGCGGTAATGCACCCAATAGTGGCAATATTAGGCTGAGTCTCGTGCCAAAATCACAGAGAAAACGTTCTGATGAAGAAATTGCAAATCAAGTACGTAAACTTATCTCGGACATCGCAGGCGTGAAAGTGAGAGTCAGTGCTGCTTCCAGCAATATGATGACGAGAATCATGAGCCGTGGTGGTGGGCGTATCGAAGTTCAAATCAAAGGGCATGATCAGGCAACTGCTCTGAGGCTTGCAGAAGAAGCTCAGACCCGCATGGAAACAGTCAATGGCATTGCCGATGTAAATGTCAGTAGGTCCGCAGGCTCGCCAGAAAACCTATTGATCATCGATAGAGTTAAAGCTGCTGAATTTGGCTTGACTGTCGAACAGATTGCCAACATGCTCAAGACTATTCTGTCCGGCTTAAAGGCAGGCGATTTTAGTGAAGAAGGAAGAGAATACCCAATAGTTTTGCAAATACCTAATGCTGATAAATTTCAACTTGAATCTGTATTAAATCTTAATATTATTAACTCATCAGGCACGCCAGTGATGATGAAAAATGTTGTACAAATCAGTGAAGGAAAAAGCTCTACTCAGATTTCTCGTGTCAATCAAGAACGCATTACTTATGTCTCTGCAAACCTCGAAGGTCGTAGTATGAGCAGTGTGGTAAAGGATTTGCAAAAAGAAATGGCAAAGATAAATACGCCGACAGGTTATAGCGTGGAAGTTGCTGGTGATATTCAAGAACAGCAAAAGGCTTTCCGTGAATTGCTCTTAAGCGTGATCCTCGCGTTGATGCTCATTTTTGCTGTGATGGCAAGCCAATATGAATCCTATAAAGACCCATTTATCGTGATGTTTTCGGTTCCATTAGCTGTTGTTGGTGTCTTACTTATTCTGTTTTTGACAGGCACAACCTTTAATATTCAGTCTTATATCGGCTTAATCATGCTGGGTGGTATCGTGGTCAATAATGCAATTCTGCTCGTCGACACAACGAATAACCTCCACAGGAATGAAAAAATGCCTGTATATGACGCTGTTATCGAAGCAGGCAGAAGAAGATTAAGACCAATCCTGATGACTGCCTCTACAACGATTTTAGGTATGCTACCATTGGCAATCGGATTAGGTGAGGGCTCTGAAATGCAAGCGCCACTGGCAAGGGTCGTCGTCGGGGGCTTGTTCAGCTCGACTTTGATTACGCTTTTAGTAATCCCTGTTGTTTATTCTATCTTTGAAAGAGGGAAAAAAGGAAATTAAGGGGCATTGCTTCATTACAAATTGTGAATTGCGAAAAACAATCATAAAATAAAAACAAGACCCTCTATATATATTGGCAGGACAAAATGGTGTTTTTTGAAAACTATTTTCACCTAAACCCGCAGATGCCTACTACAAGCGGGTTTATAGGTGATTATTTTTACTGCGTCCAACTTCTGCGTTCTTTATTTCGCCTAATGCGAGGAAAGCGACTTTTTCACTGTGAGGACAAAATCGAGGCATTACAAACACCTATAATAATAAAAAAAAACTTCTTGACTAATACTCAATAATTTTAAATAATGTTTATAGGAAGATTATAGAGGGAAGATATGACCAGTTTATTATTACTAACTATCATTATATTATTTGTTTGTATTACACTTGCGCTGGAAAGTGAGGAATACAGCCTTGAAAAAAAGATCGGGCAAATGTTGCTCTTTGGCTTTCGTGGTGCTAAGGCTGCCGACGAATGGGTACAGGCTACACATAAGCAATTATCTGAGGGCAAGATAGGTGGCGTGCTTTTTTATGGATATAATATTGTGTCGCCAGCGCAGCTAAAAAAACTAATGGCTTTTTTACATCAGTCTGATGCGAAAATCACTCCCTTTTTTGCCATTGATCAAGAGGGCGGCTCTGTGCAAAGAATGTCTATGGCAAAAGGCTTTACCAATTATCCTTCTGCGCAAGAGGTTGCTGACACATATGACCTTGAGCAAGCTTCTGTTATTTATGCTAATTTGTGTAAAGAGTGCAAAGAATACGGTTTTAATTATATTCTTGCGCCAGTGCTTGATGTAAATGTCGAGCCTGATTCTCCCGTAATTTCAGCTATTGGCAGAACATATTCCATGAATCCATCGGTTATTGCTGCTTATGCATGTACTTTTGTCGAAGAGATTCACAAGCAGGGAATGATTTCTTGTCTCAAGCATTTCCCTGGTCATGGCAGTGCATTTGGGGATACTCATAAGGGTGTGACAGATATTACTGATACTTGGCAAGAATATGAGCTTGATCCATATATTGATTTGATAGAAGAAGATTTAGCCGACACTATTATGTCTGCTCATATATTTGATAGTAATGTGGACTCTTATTACCCTGCAAGCCTCTCAACAGCGCATATTCAACAGCGTCTTAGAGATGAGCTAAAGTATGATGGCATCGTCATTTCTGATGATATGCAAATGGGCGCAATTAGTAAGCATTATACACTTGAACAGACTGTAATTCAGGCAATTAAAGCAGGAAATGATATCTTGATATTTTCACAATTCTTCAAGCCAGATCTGCTTTTAATTGATCAAGTGACCGATATTATCAAGTCTGCAATCAAGAGTGGCGAGATCACAGAAGCAAGAATTGATCAGTCTTTTGCAAGAATAATGAAATTAAAGAGTAAAATTTAGTTTTCTTTTTTTATTAAAATTCTAAACCTACAATCGTCAGCACCTCGGAGAATTGTTTCGAGCATTTCAACGTAGACAGCTTTATTCAAGGAACTACTAAATAGCCATTTAACATAGCCTTTACAGCATTCGCACCAGAGCATTGGCATATTTTCATCGGTTTTGGTCACCATCGTGCATTTGCATTTATCATGATTAAAGGAGCCGTAGATATAGCCGTCTCTCAGCTCATATTTGCCTTGGTCGCCCATTTTGTTTAGATCTGAGATAAAAGCACTTAAATCTTTACTATTCTGATAAAGATCGCGTATTACTTTTAGTTGATTACTGGGTTTACAGGCACATTGTTCTCTGACAAAAATAGCCTGATCTTTGTCCATCTTTTTTTCCATGCGCAACATCACACCCCGCATTATATGCGAGCGTAAAACCTTGCTGGACTTGGCTGTAATTGATTCACAACCGTCCATTATCTCTCTTCTTTTTTCTTCGCCTATCGTGTCGTCTAAATGCCTTGCAAGCTTTTTCAAATGGGGTAATAAGTTACTATATGCCATCTAATCCTCCATAATAATCACTATTCATAAGTTATATTTTTAGATAATTAGTCAAGTATTTTTTTATTATTATTGCGATTCAGTTTGCAATTAAAAAAGAATAAGTTAAATAAGGTAAATTTAATACTTGACATTAATAATTAGTATGCTAATTTGATTCAATTGAGGATGCATGACTTGCATAATAAGATATACAGTGTTGAAGATGATAATACCAGAAGGTTATATGATTAATTGGCAGATGTTTATATTAGAGGTATTTTGAAAGAACAACTACAAAGAGCGAACCATAAATTAGCTGTTATGGCAAATTTTCGAGGCTATGGCGATAATATTACTGTGCAAGTAATAGAATTTGTTAAGAGCAAGTTGGAAAATTAAGGGGTGAAAAATGAATAAATTAATGAAGCTATCACTAATCCTACTGATTGCGTTTACTTTAAGCGCATTTAATTACCAAATCAACAAACTAAAAAAAGAGCAGTTTAGAATTTTAAAAGAAAACGTAAAGTTATTACTTGGCGATTCATATCATGTGACAAAGATAAAAACTATCAATGAGGGTTATACTAATAGCGAAAAAACAGAGTACAAAGTGGAATACACTTTTGACCTGAATGAATCTCTTTTAATCTTTGGAAATAAAGATATCCCTGGCACTATGTATTTTGAGAAGATCTGAGGTGAGTGGATCTGTACTCTCAATACGGGAGACCCAAGCGAATTATTAGATTTTTTTTAACAGCATTTGCCTTGCCTGCACAGTAAATTGAAATTATTTATCGAGACAAGGATCTTGCAGGAGTAGAAAAAGTTGTAAGTTTCTTACAATTGAGGGAGCCTCGTTTTTACCAATTTAGAACGGTTTACTTATGCAAAAAAACTTGAATTAGCCTTTTCATCGCACTTGAAATGGCGTATGATGAAAGAATTAGAAAAGAAATATCAAAAAGAAGGCATTATTGGTGTAAATGACTTTATTCCTTCACACCCAAATGCTCAACAGAGGATCGATGCAATCAAAAAAATGTAAATGGATTATTATCGGAATTGTCTTAATTATTGTTACTATTGGGGGTATTGCAGTGTTTGATAGCATAGCAAAAAAGTCAAAATTCAGCTTAGATACACAGATTATCAATGTCGAAAGAGTTGAAAGTAATGTGCAAGCCTCAATAGAAGTGAGGATAGAGCATAGTCTTTCTCAAGAAATCCTTCTGACTAAGGCTGATCTCGCCCTCTATCAAAAAAACCAAAAGATCGCAGATATTGACTTACCTGGTAATATTATTCTAAAGCCGCACACTGTGAATGTAATACCCGTGACTATCGCTTTACCTATGAAAGAATTAATGTCTTTGGGCATTATCTTATCGCCGTCTTTTTATATTAAAGGCAAAGTCAAAACAAGGCTGTTTGGATTGCCTGTGTCTAAGAGTATAGAATACCCCATTGATTTCAATTATCGACTGCTTTTAGAGAATGAGAGATTAATTGAAAGCGTAGATTCAACCCTGATCAAGGTGGGCAAAAAGGTGCTTGAACGGATAAAAACAAAGCTGTAGTATATAAACGCAGAGCTTTTACCCCAATGTCTTTATAAAAAAATCGACCCCTGAAATAGGGGTCGATTATTATATTCAGTGATTCACATCAAATAGTAAAACTACTTGATCATGACCGCTTTCTTAGTCATTGAATAACTATCAGTTTCAACTCTAAAGAAGTAAATACCTGATGTACATGCTTTATTATTGTTGTCAAAACCATTCCATACAATTTTATGATCACCGATAGATTGGTTTGCCATATCATAATTCTTTACTAATTCGCCTTTGACATTGTAGATGCTGACTTTCACATTGCTAACTTCGCCTAATGCGTAGAAGATAGTAGTAGTTGGATTGAATGGGTTAGGATAAATTGAGTTAAATACTGTCTGTGCTTCATAGTCAGGTGTTTGTGGACTATCGTTATTTATAGTAGCTTTAACAGATCCGTGAATTTCAGTTTCACCATTTCTTTCAACTACTTTTAACCAGTAGTAGTAAACTCCATCTTCAAGCTCTGTATCGCTCCATACATAGTTGCTTTCGCTATTGGTATTATTTGCACTAATAAGTTCGCTTTGGCGGTTTGCAGTTGACTGATTATCTTCATTACTGCGATAGATATAGTAGCCCATTAAATCTGTTTCAGATTGGGTTGTCCATTTTAATAATACTGCATTACCTGTGCTTGTTAGTGTCGCTGTAAATGAGCTGAGTGTCACTGGAAGTGTCATATCACCTGTTGTCTCGTCCCATTCGCCGTCTTTTGTAAATAAGATCTCGTCTAATACTGAACGAACCTCTAATCTGGTAATTGTGGTGCCTACAGGAGCTAATAATTCATAAGCGCCTGTATTCAATGCTGTTGGTGTAGCTGTAACTAATGTCTCACCAGCAAAACCAAGCACTACATATTTCTCTGTTAAATCAAATTGTGCTCCAACGATATCGCCAGATAGAGTGAAGGTATTTGTCATAGATGTTGCAGCGGGTAAAGTTTGTGTTTGATAATTGCTACTATATCCAGGACCCTGACGATCACGATAGCTTGCAGTTGTATTGTTATTAGTGCCTCTCTCATAGATTATCCACCAGGTAGAGGAACTGCTTGGAGTACCAGGTACTAAGGGGTTATCTCCGTAACTACTTGTTGAGATATAATTTACTCCATTCCAACAATTATATTGGTCACCAGCATTATATAGTCTATATCTAAAGTCATTGTCTGCATAGTAAGATGCTTTCATCAAAACTGCACTCTCTGAGCTTGCATTGCTGATATCCACATGGCTTGGGCGTAATAAAACTTGTACTGTTGGAGCTGGCGCTGTTACTGTTCCTGCACATGTAATATCTTCGTCAAGTGAACCTGAGCCAACAAGAATTGATTTATTATAAGATCCAATTGCAAGACCAGCTGCTAATCTGACATAAACTGTAGTTGTTTCTATTGTTCCTTCATCTGCTGGAATCACAAGCTCATCGCTAAAGCCTGTGCTTGGGTTCAAAGAAATCTCAAATTCTTCATCTGTCATCATTATTATATCATCTTCTAAATAAAAGCCACTGACAGTAAAGGTCTTTGTCACAGATGGACCTTCACCAGCTATATAGGTAAAGTCTGTAAGTGCATTGGTAGAAACTGTCATTGTAGGAATTTGAGCTGTGACT
>JAKPKU010000016.1 GCA_029553545.1 Candidatus Cloacimonadota bacterium | reverse complement strand
AAATATAAAAAAACTTCATGCGCAAGAAGAATAAATAAAATCAAAGGAGGTACACAATGAGAGTGTACATGAAGAAGAATATCACAGCATATTCAGGTAAAGACAAGGAAGAGGATGTCGTTTACTCCTCGCACAATTTAGGAAACGTCTGTATTGCAAAGAACTACACAAAGCCAAAGCAAACGTATCAGCATACACTTTTTATGGAGAATGCTGGGTGTATCAAGGCATTATGGGACGCTGCAAGCACAGCATATAAAGAAGATTTGAGCCACTACGCACATACACTTAATATTAATTTCCCCGATAAGCTTAAGATAACATCTTATGCATTATTTGTGAAGATTTGTTATGCTGTTTCAAAAGCGACAACGATTTCTCTAAGGGCATTTAATTTAGGTACATTTGCAACGGCTCATGCAGACACTATCGCTGCTACAATGGCAAGAGGTTTTATTTACTATATGAAATCATGTGAAAACTTGACCCATCCAATAGTTTAATATCGTAATAAATAATTAGCTACTTTTGAGTGGTTAAGAGAAACACCCCAAAAGTAAAAGTGGACGGGTGGCAAGGCTTCCCACCTGTCTGCCAATCATAAAAAGAAGGAGATAAAATGAATATTTTTACAACTTTTATCAATACAGCTCTTATTCCAGCGGTTTTGGCTGTTTTGGGATATGTCTGGAAAGACGTAACCAGTCGGGTAAAAACAATTGAAGAGCGTACAATAAGAATAGAAAAAGACATAGTACGAATTTATACAATTTTAGAGTCTTTTAAACCGTAAAAAATGAACACTTATGTTTTTTGTAGATCAGCATTAGCAAATATTATTAAAAAAAGGAGATGATTATGAATCAAATCAAGACAAGAAAAAATGAGATTTTAGAACTATTGAAACGAGAAAATGATTTTTATTTGATCACATTACTGGAAAATATGGGAAAAGGATATTCAGCAGGAGAGCTGTTTGAGAATCAATTAAAATACATCAAAAATAACGAAGAAATCGCAATATTTGAGCTCGTTTTAGAAAGCAAAATCCCACTAATTAATAGAAAAATAGTATATTCAGTCCAAAGAGAGATAAATAGACTAATTCAAAGAAAAGCTGAATTTGTTAGCCTGAAAAGAGACGATTTGGCTAAAGAAACTGATAAAACAATCAAATATTTAGCAATATTCCTTAAAAAAAGTAAAGATAAATATGGCAAGACAAAAATCCCCACCATAAGCCGAACAAGCTTTCGTAACGCTATATGTGAAGATATTTATATAAGCATAGAAAAAATTGAATTATGGGATGTAGCATTGGCAGAAGAATTGAGAGAAAGACTGAAAAAGACGCCAACAATACACATTGATTAGTGACGAACAATGAACGATCAGAGACAAGTGGAAGGTTTTATTTCACCTTGTGAGGATATAAAAAAAGTGGCATAACCAATTTAGCTGATTATGCCACTTCCTTAATTAATCACTTATTCGATAGTGATTTCTTTTTTAGGAGTAGGTTCTCTTTTTGGGATGCTCAAACTTAAAACGCCATTTTCAAGCTTTGCTGAGATATTATTTGTATCGCAGTTTTCTGGCAAGCTCAGTGTTCTTTGATAGGAGCCACTATAACGTTCTGTACGAATAATAGTGTCTTTTTCTTTTTCTTCTTTCACTTCTTCATGGCTTGCAGAAATAACAATTCTATTATCTTTAATAGAAATGTTAATCTTTTCTTTTGGGATCCCTGGCAAGTTTGCTTTGATATCAAATGACTTAGGGTTTTCTAAAACGTCTATAGCCATTATCTTAGCATTCTCACTGATATCTTCATTTAAGAACCTGTCCATCATATCACCAAAAAGTGACCACATTGGCATGTTTTCTCTACGGATTGGAATCAGTTTCATTTTGTCCTCCTTATTTGATTTCTATGAAGCTGTGCTTCTTTGGTTCGATCTTTGGAATTATTACTGTCAAAACGCCATTTTCCATCTTTGCATTAATCTTCTCTGCTTCGATATTCTCTGGTAAATACAAACTCCTGTGATATGTGCCACAATATCTTTCGCAATTGAGAACCTTCTGCTCTGTTTCAACTTCAGTTTTTGCTGCTTCTCTTTCAACTGTTTCGATTGTCATTTGCCCTTCAAGATAGCTAATCTTCACATCATTCTTGGAAATGCCTGGTAAGTTTGCTAATACTTTGTATTCTCTTTCATTTTCAACAATATCGACAGGCATTTGGCATGATTTGACTTGTTGCATCGATTGCTTTACTTCATCGCTTGTTCTGTTTTCAAAAAAGTCATCAAACAAGCTGATAAGAGGAAACATCTGGTTTCTAATAATTGTTTTCATAGCTTAAATCTCCTTTAATAATCTTAATCTAAAGATAATATAAAGAGATTATAGAAAAAAGCAAATAATATTTAGCAGTCTTTTGATTTGGTTGCTAATAATTTACAAGGCAATTCTTTTAATAACTAAAAACGACACCGCTATTTGGGAAAACCCAATCTTCAGCGCTGCTTGCCACGATAATTTCTCTATCATGCTGTTCGACTTTTGGATATCTATGCTTACCCGAGAAAATAGGCACACAGTCAATATTCTCGATGCTCTTGGGATAGGTAAAGGATATAGTGACGCCTTTGTATATTTCAGAGAGATAGACACTTAATTGATGTCTGTCTTTTGGATAGAAGGTTTTAATACTTATTTCAAAGTGGGCAAGTTTGTTTAGCATAGGTTCGAGAAGCTCAGAAGCACATTTTATTTCAATGGCATTATTGATCAAATTAGTATTGCAGTCGAGCTCGATATCATTCACTTTTGCAGAAGAGACTTTGAATCTACTTGCTTGAAATTCAATACTATCATCCAAAAGCCAACGGTACTCGGTATCTTTACGATTAAAATAAGATTCTAAAGCCTTTTGATTATTGGCACAAGCAACAATAAAATAACTATTTTGCAATATTTTGTCAAACTTAAGCTGGAGCTCAACATTATAGTAAGGTTCATCATTTTCAGTAAAGTTAATAGAATAAAAGAAGTTGGATCTATAAGAAATATCTCTATCACTTTCAATAAAGAAGAACTTGAGGATATCGTGATAAATAACACTTGCGAGCTCTTTTTTGGTTATTCTCTCTTCTAAAGCCTGATGTATAATCTTGTTTAGTTTGTCATCGGAGAAATCTTTTGGAATAAAGTCTCTTCTCAGAACAGGAGCGAAGTCATTGATCTTACCATTTTGCAGATAGTAACGTTTTGCTCTTTTGCCTATTTGTGTTAATAATTCATATGAGGAGCCTTTAAATGAGCTACTCAAGAATTCCACGCGTGTCTGTTCGCTGCTTCCACCCAAAAGAGTGACCATGTCACCAATTTGAGCATTATCTATTTGGCTGATATCAACAGCAATCATGTCCATACTAACCTTGCCTAAAATCGGGCATATGGCGCCATTTATCTCGACAAATGCATTGTTTGAAAGAAGAAAATCATAGCCATCAGCATAACCGACAGGGATTATTGCATATTTTATATCATGCTCAGCGTAAAAAGTCCTATTATATCCAATCGACTCATTTTTCTTAGCAATGGAAATATGAGACAAGCGCGATTTGAAGGTCATCACGGGCTTTAAATTTACTTTCTCTTTGATGCTTTGATCGCTATATACACCGTATGTTAACAGCCCAAGTCGATGCAAATTGCACATTGCAAAATCACTATTTGCAACAGCGCTACTATTGGCAATATGAATGTATCTTACTTCACTCTGCACCTGAGCAGCAAAATCTAAAAACAATTTGTATTGGTGCTGCGTGAATTGTTTATCATTTTCACTTGAAGAGAAATGAGAGAAAACGCCTTCAATGAGGATATTATCGAGCTTTTTTATTTGCTGATACAAGTTATATGCTTGTTCAATCTTTACACCATTTCTATTCATACCCGTATCACACTTAATATGAATTGGTTGTTTGACAGCCATTTTCTTGGCATAGAGGTCAAGCTTTTCGACAAACTCAATATTATTAACTGAAGGAATTAGCTTGTAGTGCACAATCGACTCAATTTCAAAATCAAAAGATGGAGAGAGGATCAGAATTGGTAAGTCAATATGGTTAAAGCGCAAGAGGCTTGCCTCTTCAACATTTGCCACGCCTAAAATGCTGGCACCATCTTTTTGTGCTTGGATAGCAATTTGTAAAGCTCCATGCCCGTAAGCGTCAGCTTTTACTATTTGCATAAAACTTTGATTTGCTGAGAAGTGCTTTTTTAATTCATTGATATTATGAGAGAAGTTACTGAGATCAATCTCTACCCAGGAACGTTCTTTTATCTGGCTGAGCTCGATTTTATTTTTTCTCTTTTTTATCAAGGTATTTATCTCATCTCATTTATAGTTTTTTCATAATATTCTTTTCAACCAATTTGCCTTCACCCTTGTATACCGATTTTACATATACTTCTGATTCCATGAGAGATACAATTTTGTTTTGGCTTGCTAAATATCCATTTTCTACTTTTAACAATTCAACTATCGGCTTTAACAAGTTCTCTTTAGAAAATGCTTTTACAATGGCAATTTGATCATTACTTAATTCCACAAGGCTGCCAATAGGATAGATACCAATTGTTTTGATAAAGTGATTAACAACCCTTGGATCGAACTTTTTAGCACTAAGAGAATAGATAATCTGAATCACTTCGGATGGATGAACCTCTGGTCTATAAGATCTCACTGTTGTTAATGCATCAAAGAAATCGGAGATTGAGACGATGCTTGCATATTTACTTATTCGGTTTCCTTCAAGACTATGAGGATAGCCGCTACCGTCAAAACTCTCATGGTGTTGTGTTACGATACCGCGTTCAATTTCATTTGTAATGATTTCTTGATTGTATATTTGTTCTCCATAGCTTGGATGCATTTGCATAATACGCTTTTCACTCTCACTCAATGCACCTGGTTTATTGACGATGCTTAGAGGCACTTTTGCTTTTCCAATATCATGAAAAAAAGCACCCCTCCCAATAGAGATAAGTTGATCTTCTGGAAATTTAAGGTTCCATGCAAAGGCAGCAGATAGAATAGACACATTTAGGCTATGGGTATAAGTATATTCATCAAAGTTTTTTAAGTTGATCAAAGATAATAGGGCAAGTTCATTTTTTCTGATGCTGTTAAGGACATCAATAGTTTGTTTCTGTACAACATCCAGATTAAGTGCTTTTCCAAAACGTGCATTATTCATTAAGTCATTAATGACATTTTGACTGCTTTGGTAAAGATCAATCACCTTTTCTTGTTCTGCATCTAATTCATCAACTTGCTTGTATAATGCCTCATTTTCCTTTTTTACAAACTCTTGAGACTGCTCAATTTGTTTACTGCTCCTCATGTCAATCAAGCTTGCAGTTATATTGACAAGTATGCTTTTTACTCCTTCATCGAGTAATCTAATAATTTGTTCTCTTGAAGTAAAATAAAATCCTTTTCTGTATATAACTTCATTTTTGTTGTTTGTAGTATCGTTAGCCAAGCACATGCCCAGCTTAACATCTTTTATGAGGACTTCTTTGATTTGCATATATTAAAAATACTTCGCAGCCAGATCAGCAAGCTGTGATCTTTCTCCTTTTTCAAGGGTAATATGCCCGACAAGCGGTTCGTTTTTCATTTTTTCAGCAGCAACAGACAGTCCATTACTTTCTGAGTCAAGGTAAGGGATATCAATCTGATAGGGGTCACCAGTCAAGACAATTTTCGTTTCTTTTCCTGCACGAGTAATAATAGTTTTCATTTCATGCGGGGTCAAGTTTTGTGCTTCATCGATAATGATATATTGGTTTGGTAAGCTTCTTCCGCGTATATAAGTCAATGGTTCGAGCTCTATAAATCCAAAGTCCAGATAGTCTTGTAGTTGTGGTGTTTTTTTACCGAAGATTCTACCATTATTTGAGTCTTTTGCATCGGCATGTTGATTCAATAGGATTTCCATATTATCGTATATTGGCTGCATCCAAGGATTAAATTTATCAGCCTTTGAACCAGGTAAAAAGCCAATGTCTTTTCCTAATGGAGAGATTGGTCTTGAGACGACTAATCGTGTATATTTTGAGTTTTCTTTTTCAACAACTTGGCTCAGCCCTGCAGCAATCGCTAAAAGAGTTTTTCCTGTGCCAGCTTTACCAATCAATGACACGAGCTTAATATTCTCGTCTAAGAGCAAATCGAAGGCGAACTGTTGTTCTTCATTAAGCGATTTTATGCTAAAGATTAGCTGATCTTTATCAGGGTAGCATGCCAGTGGATAAATGACATTTCCTTTATTATTACTATGATATCTTCCAAGCAAGTATTCAAGCTCAGGGTTTTCTTTATTAAATAATCGAATGAATTGATTTGCAAAGAGTTTATCACCATTATATGCCAAGTATTTACTCTCTTTAAATTGATTATAATCAGCTGCAGAGACATGCATTTCACATACGCCAGTATAGAGTTCTTCAAACTTAACTGTCTCGTTTTCATAGTTTTCTGCAGCAATACCAACAGCATTAGCTTTGATTCTTACATTTGCATCTTTTGAAATAAGCACTACTTGGCTATTTGGAAACTTATCTCTAAAATGAATTGCAGTGCCGATAATGAGATTATCATTTTCATTTTTAAAGTAAAACTGCTTCATAGACTCTTGTATTTGGTGACTCATTTCGACAATCAAGTAGCCTTGTCTTTCTTCTTCAGGCAATTCCTTATTTGCTTTTATATTAATTGCGATTCCATCTTTTAGAGAGCCGTCGAGCCTAATCTTGTCGAGGTTTCTACCGATCTGTCTTGCATTACGACCTTTTTCGTCGAGTCCTTTTTTAAAATTATCAATTTCTTCTATCACCACAATGGGTATGACCACCACATTATTATCAAAATTAAACATTGACTCAGGATTATGAATCAAGACATTGGTATCAAGAACAAAAATCTTTCTTGTTCCTATGTTTTCAGCTGTCAAATTAGGACCTACAAATCTTTGTTTTCTATTCATCATCTCTCCTTATACAAAAATATGCTAATATGTTAAATATAGAAAATAAGCAATTTTTGTCAATATAATTAAACAATAAGTTTAAAATAGATTATTTTTGACACTTTTGCTTGACAAATAAGCTAATTCCATAAGTTTGAATTAGACTAAAAATAGAAGGAGGAAAGAATGGGGCAAGAATTTGATGTAAAAGAATTACTGCATTTATTAGAAGAAAACTCTACAGAAGAGATCAAAAACGCTTTAGACGATATCCACCCAGCCGATATCATCGACGCCCTTGATGATTATGAAGGCGACAGGACCCTCCTTTTATCGAGGTTTCCAATTGAAATGCTTGCAGCTATTATTGAGGAAGCGGAAGATGATGATAAGGGCGAGCTATTTGACCTATTTTCAAAAGAAAAGAAAAAAGAAATTATCAATGAAATGGCTTCTGACGAGCTTGTGGACTTGCTGGAAACGATGGATCCAGAGGAAGCATCAGATATACTCGAAAGCTTGGATGAAGAAGACGCCCAAGATATTAAAGACTTGATGAGATATCACCCTGAAACAGCGGGTGGTATCATGGCAACTGAGTTCGTTGCCATTATCGACAGCATGACTGTTGAAGAGACATTAAAATACTTGCAAGTTCATGGTGAAGAAGCTGAGTCGATCAGTTATTTATATGTTTTAAACCAAGATGAAATATTGCAGGGAGTCGTAGCACTGAGAGATGTGGTAACTTCATCTTTTGACACTCATATCACCACTTTAATCAATACAAATGTTATCAGTGTAGAACCTGGCTTGGATCAAGAGGGCGTCAGCCATATCTTTGCGAAATACGGTTTTGCCAGTGTGCCTGTCGTTGATAAAAATAACAGAATGCTTGGTATTGTGACAGCAGACGATATCCTTGACGTTGTTCTTGAAGAGAGTACAGATGATATTGAAAAGATGGCTGCTTTGGCACATAATGAGGGGGAGTACCTCAGTACAGGGGTGTTTAAACTTGCGAAGCAGAGGATATTCTGGCTATTGTTTTTGATGATATCAGCGACATTTACTGGTGTGATTATTCAAGGTTATGAACAAGAACTTGCCAGCTTCGTTATTCTTGCTGCCTTTATCCCTATGTTGATGGACACAGGCGGTAATGCGGGTTCTCAGAGCTCAACCTTGATTATTCGTGGTATGGCATTAGGAGAAATTGCTGCAAGAGACTTTTTTATTGTCTTTTATAAAGAACTTCTAATTAGTATTATTGTCGGTGTAGCGCTGGCAGCGGTAAACTTCTTTAGAGTCTGGATATTCCATCATGACTATATGCTTGCCCTCACGGTATCTGGTGCTTTATTCTTTACTGTTATCTTGGCTAAGACAGTAGGCTCAATGCTACCAATTATTGCAAGAAAACTCAAAATAGACCCCGCTATTATGGCTGCACCAATAATTACAACAATTGTAGATGCCTTATCATTAGTGATATACCTAAATCTTGCTCGACATATCTATATTAGCGCCTTAGTAAAATAAAAGCATTATTGGTTTTTCTGACTAAATAATAATAAAATCTATCTTTACAAAAGAATAATAGTTTTTTTCTTTATTCTTATTATATTCTATTTGAAGGCTGTTCACTAAAAAATAGAGAGGTAGAGATGACGAAATATCTAATAATTCTAATTATTCTTATCGCTTCTTGTGCATTATTTGCAGACAAACAGGTCATGATTATAGATTCTCTTTATCAAATAAGCGTTATCAATAAAGATGATGCGCAAGAGTTAATGCTCTTTTCCAATTACCCTGGCTTTACACAGGCAAAGCTATATCTTGATGATGAAAATAATCTCTTTTTTGAAATCATCTACAGTGGTGAGTCGGGCTTGGAAATTGCCACAGAATATGTCAATGATGAAGAGCTACAATCGATAAAAGACGCTATTCATAAGCATTATGCAAATAAGACAAATGCCCTTGAATCAGAAGGTAAAATACGCATGATACTCGGTTATGGTTATCTGACGCTGGGCTTTTATGGTTATGCTATCCCTATTTCTTTTAATTTAGATGGAGAGACTGCTGCAGGACTGTACTTCTTGGATAGCGGGCTAATATTAGGGGGCTTGATCTACGCTTCAAATCATGCTGATATATCTAATGCAGATGCGGATATGTCTGTCAGTATGGCAACCAGAGGCATCATTCATGGAGCTTTATTAGCTAAGATTTTAGATGAAGAAATGGATCAATCAGCTCTTGGAATTATGACATTAACGAGTATCGGCGAAGGGTATTTGGGTTACAAATTTTCAAGAATGCACAATATTACAGAGGGGCAAGCCAATGCAATACCATTATATCACGACTATATTGGTGCACAATTCTTGCTTTTAGCAAATGCTGCTAATGCACTTGAAGAGGGCAATGCCACATTGATGAGTGCTGGTGCATTACTCAGCTTTTACTCAGGCTTACCGTATGGTTATAACAAGAGCAAACAAATAGATTTTACCAAAGGCGATGCAATTGCAGCACGTACAACCTGGATCCTGTACGGTTTTGGTAGCATGGCAATATCGCAAATGGCAGATTTAAATCAGACACAGGGTTCAATACTATTAGCATTAAGTTCAGCTGCTGGTATGCTTCATGGAGAGAAAGTTGCTGAAAAGTATCAGTTGACCACTTCTCAAGGCAATTATCTGGCTGTATCAACAGTTGCAGGCGCCTTGATGGGTAGTGGAATAAGCTATTTATTTAAGATGGACAAGCTTTTACCACTGAGTTCTGTTGGTTCTATTGCTGGTTACTATCTCTATAGCTCGACACAAATAAGCAAGCATTATCAGAAAAAAGAAGATACCAAAACAAGCTTCAATGCATCAATCAATCCCTTTGCTTATAAGACTAATTCTCCTATATTAAACTTTTCATTAAAGTTTTAGCATATCTCTTTATTTAAAAACCCACTTTCTAATATCATTCCAATTAATCTTTTTACCATAGAGTAAAATGCCGATTCTATAAATCTTGCCGGCGATCCAAGTATTGATTACGAAGCCAATAACAAGAAATATCATAGATAAAGCCAGTTGCCAAGCAGGAACACCAAAAGGCAAACGTGCCATCATGATAATCGGAGAGCAAAATGGAATAAGAGAAGACCAAAAAGCAAGCGGGCTATGCGGTTGTTCAGCGACATTTACCATAATCATAAGCGACAAAATGACAGGAATAGAAAGGGGTATAGTGATTGTCTGATTTTGTGAAGAATCGTCTGTTACTGCGCCAGCACCAGCAAAGAGAGCAGAATAAAAGAGATACCCAAAAATAAAGAAAAAAGCAAAAGAAAAGAGCATCAATGGGATATTAAATGCCTCAATGCTTCCTATCATGTCAAATATCTGCTGTGAGTTTGAGCCCACAACTTGCTCCAAATCTTGAGCCGTTTCTAAAAGCATTGGCGAGAAAAACACACTAAATAAGACCATCAATATTGTAATAAAAACAGCCCAAATAAGGAGCTGTGTAATTGCGACTGCGGCTATGCCAAAGATTTTACCCAGCATTAATTGAAAGGGAGGGATTGAAGAGACGATAATCTCCACTATCCTGTTTTTCTTTTCTTCAGTTACTGCCATCATGATTAAACCACCATAAAAGAAGATCATAAAGTACTGAAAAAAGCCCATTATCTGACTCACAGCAATGGATGCTACCACATTGCCTTTCTTTTCACTGCCTTCTTGTAAGATGATGTTTTGTAGGTCAATAGAAACTTTTAATTCATTTACTTTATCTTTATCGATGCCTGCATTGATAAATCTCAGTGTCTCAATTTTATTTTGTAATGTCTTCTCAATCGTCTGCTGGATAGTCATTCCAACTTGTTTATCAGAATACACAGTGAAGCCATTAGGGTATTGGATATCAAATTTTGGGATATAGAGCAAGGCATCAAAGCGTGCATCTTTTTTACCCAATTCTTCTTTAAGGTTATTTAGATTACCTTCTATGGGATGGAACTCGAGTGATTTTCCATTATTAAAAACACCAGCAAACTCACCGCTCTCATCCAAGATAGCGATTCTATTTGTGCCGCTTTTAAAGAAAGTCATAGCCAATGGCAAGCCCATCAAGAGCATAAACAAAAGAGGAACTAATAGTGTCATAATAATGAAGCTTTTCTTTTTCACGCGTGTCAGATATTCTTTTTTAAAGACAAGAAGTGTTTTATTCATGTTCTTCCTCCTTCTTTGCTTTTGCCAGCGTCACTTGTTCTATAAATATCTCATTTAAACTGGGGAGTATTTCAGTAAAAGAGTAAATCTCAACATAGTCTGAGAGAGTCTTTAAAAGGTTAGAATAGGAGCATTCTTTCAAGCTTTTGACGATAGCATGCCCTTCTTCTTTTATTGTTATTTCAAAGCCATTAATTTCACTATTGGGAAAGCTTCCATGATATTTTATCTCAAAAAGGTTCTTTTTAAATCTATTCTTGATCTCTTTAAGTTCGCCTTCCAGAATAAACCTGCCCTTATTAATCAATGCAATCTCATTACAGATCTCTTCGACTTGACTCATCTGATGCGTTGAAAAGATAATAGTCTTGCCGCTTTTGGAAAGTTCAACAATCTCTTTTTTTAATCTCTCTGTATTAATAGGGTCTAAGCCTGAGAAAGGCTCATCAAAGATTAGTAATTCTGGGTCATGTATCACAGAGACGATAAACTGTATCAACTGTTGCATCCCTTTTGATAGCTCTTGCGCCTTTTTATTAGCCCAATCTTCTATCTCAAATCTTTTCAGCCAATATTGAATATTTTCATGAGCCTTTGCTGCAGACAAGCCCTTCATTTGTGCAAAGAACTTCAATTGTTCGCCAATCTTCATTTCTGGATACAAACCGCGTTCTTCTGGCAAATATCCTATATTATTCATAGGATCGCTAATCTTACTGTTTTGAAAATGAAAAGACAGCTTGCCTGAGTCTGGCAATGTGATATTTGTAATAATACGAATCATGCTGGTTTTGCCTGCACCATTTGGTCCAAGTAAACCAAAAACGCTGCCCCGTGGTACCTTGAGATCAATAGAGTGCACTGCCACGACTTTTTCATACTCTTTATGTAGTTTTTCCAAGCTTAAAATTGCATCCATAAGAAGTCTCCTCGCTTTACTTAAATGTTATGTATTTATCTCTCTTTTCTACAACTGTTCCGATAATACATGCGTCTTTATTGACACTGTTTTTCAGTTCTTGGACAAGGCTCGCTGCTGATTCGCTTGGGCATGAGATCAGCAATCCGCCAGAAGTTTGTGCATCAAAAGCGAGCATTTTTAGATTATAATCAACATCTTTAAACAAGATCTCTGCTTCTGCAAAGTCTTGATTCCTAAAAGCTGCACCTGGCAAGCAACCAAACTCAGCGAGCTCATATGCTCCACTCAAAATAGGCAAAGATGCGCTCTCAATCTCCATACTAACATTGGACGCACGACACATCTTTAAAGCATGCCCGAGTAAACTAAAGCCCGTGATATCTGTGGCTGCATTAGCGTGATACTTTTGCATCAGCTCTGCCCCACTTTTATTCAAAAGCTTCATATTATACAATGCTTTTTGATAGTCTTCTTCTTTAACTTCTCCAAGCCGCTTGCCTGCTACGATCACTCCCATGCCCAAAGGCTTTGTCAGAATAAGCGTATCGCCTGGCTTTGCATTGCTATTGGTGATGACCTTATCTGGATGGACTATGCCCACAACTGCTAAGCCATATTTTGGAGGGAAGTCATCAATAGTGTGCCCACCGACTATCATTGCACCAGCTTCTGCAGCCTTATCTTGTCCGCCCTTGAGGATTTGATAAAGAGCTTCTGAAGGTATATTTTTCGAAGGGAAAAGTATTATATTTAAGCATAAAAGTGGTGTTCCTCCCATAGCATAAACATCGCTCAAAGAGTTTGTTGCTGCAATCTGTCCAAAATCATAAGGATCTGAACAAATGGGAGGGAAAAAGTCTGTCGTATAAATCAATGCTGTCTCATCATTTAGCTTATACACAGCAGCATCATCGTGTGTATCCGAGGAGACAATTAGCTTTTCTGATTCTGGTGCTTTCAGCTTGGATAATATTTGGTCAAGCTCTTTGGGTGATAGTTTTGCTGAGCAACCGCCATATTCAACTGTAGTTAAAAGATCAAACATATTTACCTCAATTCTTGTCAAACAACTTATATTTTATATTATTTTGCTGAAGAATTGTACAAAAAGCTTCAGCCTGTTCTTCATTTATTTCAATAGACATCCCGCAATCTGTGCTGATATAACTTGGTGTAGTAATCACAATATAGTCAAGGTTTTGTTTACCAAACAAGGAGTCTGCCTTTATCGTAAAATGTACTGAATCAAAGTTAATAATCTTTTTCATAGTATTTAACTCAATCAACTGTTTCTTCTTTCATGTTTTTTTACAATGATCATTTCCAGCGCTATAAGCAACAAGACAATAATGAGCAAATATTTCCACAGCTCGTATCCCAAACGGCTTTGTAGGATATTATTTTGCCATTTCTCATCTAAAACAAAGACATTCTTCTCTTGCTTTTTGCCTATTCGTTTATAATCACTCTCATTGAAGTTATCGAGGTTTACAGAATAGAGATCTATGCCCTTTTTCTTCTCATTAACCTCATAGATTCCAGGCTCAACAAATCTATAACTACTATTCTTAATGCTAATTGTGCGATTAAAGTTTTCTTTTACTTCGGCATCAAACAGCTCTATCAAGTCATTGCAAAAATACTGTTGTTTTGTCGGGGTATTCGTATTTATATATTGAAATGTCTGATAGGCAAATACAGGGAAAAAAGAGTCATACATAAAATTATTATTCTCATTTTTAAAGTCAAAGTTCCACACGGCAAAATACTTTTCAAAGGCAATAATATTCTGATTTGAATGCAAAAGTGTATTCACATTCGTTCTTGGTTTTACACTAAATGCAGGGATCACCCGCTGGTTTTTAACATGTTCTTGTTGAAAAACGCTCATCATAGGGTGATGTGTATTTATATAATTTATCACTATTTCAGACTCATTAATAGGGCTGATATCGGTTCCTGTAATGTTTTCCAGCCAGTTTAAATCATCAGCATTAATTCCTCTATTAAGTACAATTAAAGCATTTTTATTATGCTCTTGAATATTGCCCAAGATTAGCTTCGCCTGTGAGCTATAACGGTTTAGATCAAATAGATAAAAGGAATACTCTTGCAGACGATCAACAGAAAAGCTATTAATATCTAAATACTTGAACTCAGCACCATAAAGAAGCAGCATCTTTTGCAAAGGCTTTGGTAAAGATGAATTACTAAACACACCAACTGTAACTTTGGGATCGATATAAAAAGAGAAATAGTGTCGATTATCGAAGGTTAATCTCTCATCTTTAACTTCAATCCAGCCATAATTCCAACCATATTGTGGCGAGGTAATAATAAAACTATCGTTCTTCACTTGACCAGCCTGAATATTTATCATCTTTTCAGAGATATCAGCTGAGTTTAAAGACAGCTTAACAATAGCATTATTATAGTTTTCATCTGAGAAGTTCTTTATTTCAAACTCTAAAGACCTTTGCATTACTTGCTCGGTCAGTGAGCTGAGCACTTTTGTGTTTATACATGCCACATTTTTACGTGATTGTTGATTTGAGCTTGGTATAAAAAACACAGGGATCGACGACTTATTTAGTTTTTCACCTTCGTCTTGGAAGTCGCTAATCACATATATTTCTTTATTAAGATAATGGCTTTCATTAAGCTTTTCTGTTGCCAGAGCGATCAAATCGTTCATCTTATCGCTTTTCCATGCCATTCCCAGAGAGCTCAAGAGTTTTTCATTTATCTTCCCTTGAATTAAGTGGCTATTCATCAGATTCCATGCATTATCACGGCTAATAATAATGCTCATATCCTTATCTGTGAGCATATTATTTATCTTTTTGACAATATCTTTAGCCTTTTGCAGCTCGGTTTCATTATCCACAAGATAATCCATACTGAGCGAGTTATCGAGTATGACCGCCACCGCAGTATCATGGTGTGCCCCTTTATTTTTCATAAATGAGAGCTTTAGAGTGGGTCTTGACAGAGCAAGTATAGTGAGCAGAATGATTAGTGTTCTAATTAATATCAACAGAATATTTCTAAGTTTAATGCTCTTATTGCGCTCTTGTAAGCTCATTTTAACAAACTTTAAAGAGCTAAAGAAGACAACCTTCGGTTTTTGTTTAGCAAAAAGATGAATTAAAAGCGGTATTATTGCTGCTATACTGGCGAGCAAAACACCTGCATTTAAAAAAGATAGATTAAACATCAAGCGCCTATTGACAGAGAGAACATATACTGCGCTGTGTTGATCTTAAGACCTTTTGTTTGCGCTGCTATATCGAGTTTAAAGGTCTTAATCATATACGATGTGCCATAAGTAAACATAATATTATCCGACTTCTTATAATCGACACTTGTCGCTCCAAAACGAAGATCTAATATTTGTGGTTGATTAGGATTGCCAATAACCCTTGTATAATTCAATGCTTGGCTATAAATCGGCGTCTCATGAATATTCCAAAGGCTGGTAACAGACGAGATGAGAGAAGTATTATTCCCCCTTATTTCTGCAGCAAAAGAGCCACGAGTATGAATCTTGGTATTGGGATGCCCTTCCCAATAGATCTTTGAAAAGAGATCGTGCACGACAAAGCCATAATACAAGCCAAACTTTTTGCCATATATACCAAGATCAGTGCCAAAGCCCATTGCTTTTGAATCGATAAATTCATCTTTATAATACAATGTATCTTGCATGACTTCTCTTAAATAAACCAATCTGCCATCCAAATACCTCAAGCTCAAACCTATGTTCACCTTTGCGCTTGTAGTATCGGCAAAAGAGAGTCCAAAACTTCGCAGCTTAAAGTCTTGATAGGTATTAAAAAGGCTATCTGCTTGATCAAAGGAGTCATTTGCCAGCTCATTATACAAAAAACCTACATTTTGCGCCTGTATTCCAAAAGCACGGAATTTGCTATCCCTTGCCAGAACATTAGCATTGAGCAAATCATTCGTCGACTGATTCTTATCTGGCACATTAAAAGAGGCTGCAAATGTCATATTTCTGACTACACTCAAAAGGGCAGGATTATCATAAAAAGCCAGATTATCTTTTGCAGAGACAAGATTTATTCCCCCCAAGCCCGCACTATATGGCGAGATCGTATTGTTTGGCAAGTGATAGTTAAAATCATTGATAGGAAATGATTGCAATAAGACTAAAGTGAAAAAGAATATGAGGATAAGACTAATTTTTTTCATATGCTAAGCTCCTATTTTTGCCATTTAACCTCTCTAATTGAGAGACAAAGAGTCCCAATATCACAATGAGCATTGCGCCCACTTTGATTAAAGAAAATGACTCTTTTAGAATAAAATATGACAGTATTGTTGTGATAATTGGTATTAAATAAGTGAAGACATTTGCTTTTACTACCCCAAGATTTCTCACCATGATGGTCAAAATAATAAAAGCAATTGACGAGGGGAATATTGCTAACAAAGAAAGATTAATATATGCCTTCATTTGAAAGCCTTGTGTTAAGAAAGAGGGCAATTCCCAAATAAGGAAAAATGGTAAAAACAAAAAGGAGCCAATTAGTGTCTGTGCCTTTACTATAGTGAGTGCAGAATACTTTTCAGTTATGGCTTTCAATACTATGCCAAAGCACGATCCACCGATTACCGCTACGAACATCAGCACATAGCCAATAATTTGCCCTTCAAGCTTGAAATCGTTTAAGACCAGCATCAATACGCCTGCAAAAGATACAACTAAACCGAACATTTCATACATGTTTACTCTCTCTTTTATAAAAAACCAGGCAAAGACGGGTGTGGTCAATGGGATTAGTGCTACAATAATCGACGCCAAGCTTGCTGATACATACAACATGCCAAAACTTTCACCCATAAAGTAACAAAATGGTTCAAAAAAAGCGAGCAAGAGAAAGCGTCCATAGTCTTCTTTGGCAATCTTCTCCTTTTTGAAAAAAAGCTTTGCTAGCAAATGCAGAATAAGGCTTGCTATAGCGAGTCTAAATATAACAACAGTTATGGGTTTAAACCCCATCTCATACAATTGTTTGACCCAAATAAAAGAGAAGCTCCAGCAGAGCATTGCGAAGACAGCATAGACATAAACGATAGCGAGATTTGTTTTCTTCATAGTTTGCGCTACTTTTTAACAAATAGGTTTTGTTGAGTTAATTTCTTGCGTGGCGACAGGTAGTTTTCGCTCTCTTCTCTGATAATTTCTTTGATTCTTTTTTCGGATATTTTTAGTTCTTTACCAATCTCAAAGAGTTTTGTTTTTTCTTCTTCTTCCAGTCTTCCGTCGGCTATTACAAGCTTCATCATCAATTGAAATAGTATATATTTATCTTCATTATCGATCTGATTACCATAGAATTTACAGATTGCCTTACTTCTTTTTTCGATTTCTTTCATGTTTTTAAAGACAAGATATTGCTCTGGTTTTGAAGTAAAACGAATGAGATATTCATAGAGCATTTCCCATTCTTGCGAGTTCATTTCGCCGTCTGCATAGGCGATATAAGTGCCCACTGCAGAGATAAACTCAACAGCATTCTTTTCATCATCATCTTTTGGGTGAAATTCTATCAATGAGATCAGGTCATTAAGATCTTTATTGAGGTCTTTCAGTTTTATCAAGCCCTTTTTCCCTTTATTTAGCGGATAGATAGTGGACTTTGAAAAGAGTTCCAAACTCTTTAACCTGATCAAATGCCCTGGATGGCTCGAATAAAAGTCTCCTATTTTGAGTTCTTTTATCGTATCTAATTGCTTCAAGTATTCTTTAATATTAAAGTTTAGGTGTTGTTCAGACAGTCCAGAGGCGAATTTAAAAAAGACATTGCCAATTATCTCAAGATTTGGTTGCACGACGTAGCCAATACGGTCTGAGCTGAGCTCGGCATATTGATTCCATCTGGTAAAGATATTGCTAATATGTGCAGGTATTTCATGTTCTTCCCGATTTGACATCAGGCTATTTACCACATAGAGCTGGCTATGTTTATAGATCAAGTGTCCGATTTCATGCCCAATAACAAAGAGCAGCTCATCATCTGTCAATAGTTTTACCAAAGCAGAAGTGAGGCAAATCATGTGTGGCACATAGGTAAAGCCATTTATTGAAAAGGCATTTACATCAATTGAAGAGATAATAAAAAAGTCAATATCTTCAGTAAAGTGGAGCATTTTCTTTGCCTTTTCGCATATCTGGTAAAGGCGTGGTGCGATGATATCATTCAATTTAACAGAATCAGAAAGCAATTGATTAACAATTTGCTTTAATTCATCTTCATTTTCAAATATATCATAGTAGTTTTTTATAGCGAAATCTTCTTCTAATATTTTTACTAAAACAGTTTCGCTTTCATATCTAAGTTTTGTATAATTTATTTCTGACATTTATCCCTCATTTATTCACGAATTTATCTACAATGCATATTTATTTTCAAGGGCAATTTTGTCAAATTATTATTCAAATTTAAAGCTTAGCACATGGAATACTTAAAATGCTATGTGCTAAACTCTAAATAGCAGAATATAGAGGTTTAACCTCCAAATATTTTCTCCCAAATATCAATTTCTTGGCCAATATGATCCTTGCATTTCTCGCAAAGCGGCATATTCTCACCGGATTTAATCAATTCTTCTTTTGATATAGAAGCATTGCAGTTCAGGCATTGTAAATTTGTGAAATCATCATTATCTTTCATCTCATCGAGTATCGCTTGAAAAACATCATATTTGCTGTTATTACCCTTATCAAGTTTATCAAAGATATCATGAAGATAGCCTGCAAATTTTTCGGAGTTGTATAGTTTGCTATAAAAGCGAAAGGCTAATTTAACCAGAAAATCAACTTTAACTTTTTCTACAACCCTCTCAGGGTTTTGCACTTTAATCATACCAGAATTGACGATTAGCTCATCGATATATTCTTTTAACATTGTTAAATGAGTATTTGTTAGTGCCATCTTAAATCATTATTTCCAGTAGATTATCTGCGATTTCCGCCACAACGTTTTCTTGGTTATAATAACCATTTGCAATTCTTGCTTTAACTTGCTCGATCTTTTCATAATCAATATCGCTTTCTTCACGATCGAATTCTTTGACATCATCGACATATTCTTCTGCTTTAAAACGTATTGAGATATTTCGTCTCATTTGTTCTTCAGGCAAAATTAAATCAGCGACGCCAATTGTCACATCGTCATTATCATCATAGAATTCATTTTTTACTTTATTTGTAAATACTCCGAGTGACTCTTCATTGATTTCGTCCATTTCGTGAAGCTTTTGTAATGCATTTCTTAAGATAACCTCAGTTTCTTGCAACTTTTTTGCGTCTTCCGAGACGACAATCTCGCCTTTTGCTGCTTGGCTTGCATCCCTTGCTTGTGTTTTATCCAATTGATGTATACTGTTCTTCTTCCCTGAAGTAGCCTCTTGCATACGCTCGTTTATTATTTTCTGAGGGTCATTACTTGAGTAAATCTTATTAATTGTCATTTTATCCTCCTTTGGCTACTTTATAAAATATATAAGAAATGTCAAGATATTTTATATTAATTTTCTAATAGAATTTTCGACTTGCTCCTTATTCTTAATTTCTTTTGCTTCAGAATACTCTGGGTTATTTGCTATTTCATCAAATGCATTTTTAAACTTCTCTAAAATGATTATTGCTTTATCGAGCATTTCTGGTTTGCACTGCACATTTGCTTGGGAAAGGTAGCGATTCAAAAACGTATAGATTGATCTCAAGTTCTTTGATATTTCTTGTCCTTTTTCCATATCAAGTGAGTAATTTAGCTCATCAATAATATTTTGTGCTTTGATAATATATTTACCTTTATTCACAAAATCATTATTATTCATATGAATCTTTGCCTTGTTTAAAAAAGTAATTGCGCCAGAAAAAAGCATAACAACAATCTTGCCTCTATTTGTCGTATTAATATCTACTTGTCGATATGCCTGAAATCTGTTATCCATTATATCCTCCTTTATGAGTTTGAAAGAGATTCAATCTGCGACTGTAATCTGTTCATTTGACCTTGAAGCTGCTGCATATTTGCTTCAAGTCGAGCAAATCTATTTGAGAGCCTACTTCTGACTTGTTCAAGCCTCATATTCTCTCGAGCAATCCTTTTATCGATGCTCTTTATTATATTTTCGTAGTTTTTTGTCAAAACTTTAGTAGTTCCTGTATCTTCATCTAAAAGAATATCCATTTCTTTATCAAAAGTCTTGGCTTTACCTTCTCTTATACTCATGGTCGTCTTCTGTGTGCTTGTCCCACCATCAACGGCTGTTATCATCACACCTCGTGCATCACCTCCAAAAATTGTAAAATAAGATTTATCTTCAGATATTTTGATGTCTTTATTTCCTTCTGAGGTATACCATTTATTCTCGCCAACTTTACGGTATTTAACAAACTTTATTTCTCCATTTTCAAACTCAGCTTCCATCTCATAAACACCTGGCTTTGTTGTGCTTAAATGCGATGTATAGTGAAATGTTGAATTGTCGGTCGTACCTATATTATCAGCAGAAAATAGATTTACTACTGCATCTGGGTTTTCATTTAATATCTTAAGAAATTCACTTCTATCAAATTCGACCTTATTATTCTCGCCTGTTTTGATGCCAACTTGAGTTAAAAGGCTCAAATCTTCATTTCCATCAAAACCAACAGCACGCTCACCAATAAATGTCTTCAATTGATTCTTGACAATGTTGACTGCATAGTTACCAACCAAAACACCGCCCTTATCAGAGACGGCTTCATTCTTTTCATTGAGAACAATTTTGGTCATCTCATTGATATAATCAAGCGCTTCATTGTATGCCTGGACAAATGCTTCAACTTTATCTGCCATAGCATTAGTATCATTATTAATAGAAAAAGTTGTTGTGCCGCTTTTATTAATTGTAACAGATGAATTAGGTATTATATCGGAGATTAAATTAGAAGATTTTTGTATCCAAGTATCACTCTCAGCTGGATAATCATCTATTTTAAACATAGCATTACTGGCGACTCTTGTTGTTTCAAATTCTGCACTTGAAATATTAGTTAGTGTTGAGTTAGTGACACGTATTTGATTATCTGCCCCTGAATTTTTACCAGTCAACACCAAGTGATAAGACTGAGCTGTGCCAAGTCCATCATTTACAACAGAAGCAATGACGCCAGGGTTTTTTGCGTCGTCATTGATAATCTTTACCAATCCTTCAAGTGTCGTATTAGCGGGGATTTGAAGTGCTGAAATCTCATTCCCTGCAAAACTATAAGTAAACGTTCCTGCTGTAGATGAGACGATAGTTTTGGCTGAATTAAGACCCTCGTGAGATATTCTTGCTGTTTGAGCCAAACCTGTATTTTGTGCCTGCTGTATATCTGGATGATGCAAGTCTATGGCAAAAACATCATTTTTCTTGAAAGTTCCTTCTCCAATATTTAATTTAAAACCTTGTGTTATATTGACTTCTCCAACACCTGAAACAGTAACAATAGATGATTTATTTGTTGTGAGATCTGTCCACTGTATTCTCATATTTTTGCTGCCAACTTCTCCATCATCAAGTATTTTAAACTCGAGTCTTTTATTTATATTTCCTGTATAGGTGCCTGTTGGATCAATTATTGAAAAAGATGACCCTTGAATTGTTTCAAACTCATTATCATATGATGTTTCTGTAAATTTGAGATTTGTATCATCCTGTAAAAAGGTTATCCTACCACTTGTGCCTGATTTGCCAGATGTAATCACCAGTCGATATGGTTCAGACGCCGATTTGTCATTACTAATAGAAACCTTTGCATTAGAGCCTTGCAGCTGTAATTCTGCATTGATAGCATCATTTAGTTGATCAAGTGTCATTCCATCATTCACATCAACTTGAATAGTATGCCCTTCTCCGTCATTAAAGCGCAATACACCATCTGCATCGGCAATTATCTCACTATTATTAGCGACACCACGCGATCCAATCTTATGTTTTACAGATTCAGCAACTTCTAATTTATATGAGCCTAAAGGGGCTGAGCTGTCAACGGCGATACTTGCAACTGAGCTATCGCTTGCCGAAGCAACTCGATTAACAAAGCTTCTCATATCTTTCAAAGCATTATTTGCAGTGATAATAGATGAAATCTTTGTGTTTAATAGATTTAATGCATCGATCTTATCCAGCCATGTATTTTTCCAACTGTCTAATTTTTTTGCCTGATACTTTTCAGCCTCAACCAATTTAGCTGTCATTTCTTCAAAATCAATACCTGTTGCCAAACCAGTTATCTTTATATCACCTGACATTAAAGCTCCTTTCCATTAATTTCCATTTGTCTCTTCTTCTTTATCGATTTTTTTTCTCATATGATTAATAAAATCCCCTAAATCGGAAATCTTTTCTCATTTAAATAATTCACACTATACTATTAAGCAGGGTGCGTGCCATATGCCAAATATACCAGCAATATTTACTTTTTCTAAAAAATATAGCCAAAAATATTACCTAATTTTACTAATTAAATAGGCACGCCAAATAACAAATAATCCTCTTCTCTGGTCTGTTTTTCTCTCTTCTCACATATTTTTTTGTAAATTATGTATATGACTAATTATCAATGATATGCCTATGTGATTCCCTTTGCATTCCCCTTGCTATCTTGGAGAATGAAAGGTAATCTTATAGGAATAAAAAGGGAGTGTTAGGGAGATTTTATATGAATATTTTGAATGGGAAAAAGGCATATTTTATTATCATTTTTTATGAGCATTAATAATGAATTATTCTGCCCATGAAAATAATTAATTATTTTAATTGACAAATAAACTGATATTTATTTTTTGTATTTATATGTGCATCTATAGCTCAGTTGGTAGAGCAACTGACTCTTAATCAGTGGGTCGTAGGTTCGAGTCCTACTAGGTGTACCATTTTTTTGGAAACAATGGTGAGTAACTCTCACTCCGAGAAAATTGAAGAAAAAACCTATCAAGATTTGTTTAATTGCAGATGTATTTTCATCTTTAATTTTTTTTTACCCGAAAGAAATATATAAAGAATCATCCTTATAACAAACAAAAATCAATTGATTTTTTACCTAACCTTCGACGAAGTCGAAGTACCTAACCCGCAGCGAAGCGAGGACCAAAATAATGTAGGGGCGAGCTTTGCTCGTCAGCCCTTTAAAGCTATCACCCAGTCTGCACCCTAATGTAGGGGCGAGCTTTGCTCGTCAGCCACCGACGAAGTCGCAAGCAACCGTAGGTACAATTAGCCTTAATTGTACCAGATAAAAATTGTAACATTCAATTCAACGGCTTCGCTGCACAACTAAGGATAGTTGTGGGTACGTTTAAAAAAATCTACCGATTTTTTTAAACAATACCCGCAGCTAAGCGAGAACCAAAGAAAAAAAAGCTCGACCGCCTTTCGACAATCGAGCCAATATTTCCACCTAATTGAAAAGTCTATTTCACCAGCATCCCCTTTTTTATCATCACTGTTTTACCAGCTTGTAATCTAAAGAGGTAGATACCTGATGCGCAATCTTGATTATGTGAGTCTTTGCCGTTCCAGATGATATTGTGCATACCTTTATTTAGAGCATTTTCTTTTAATTCTTTTACCAATTGCCCTTTAACATTGAAGATTTTGATATTTACATCACTTTTTTCAGCGAGAGAGAAGTTGACTGTGGTAGTGGGGTTAAATGGGTTTGGATAGATGGAGTTGAAGGCTGTTTCCAAGATTAGATCTGGAAGATCGTCGCCTGCTTGATTGACAGTTGCGACGATTGGTCCGTGCATTTCATAGGTGCCGTTCATTTCCACAGATTGTGAGGGTGTTGTTTTTATTTATGATTTCTCTTTATAATTTTATAAATTATTTTGGTCACTATGCAATACCCTCTATTAGTTGCAATCTCTCATGGAACATAATTGCCAGTGCTTTAAAAAGTGTGTTGTCGTGTGATGTTAATAAAATAATTCAAAAAATAGCTTTACAATATTTGCCATATTAATATATTTGTCAAAAAATAGAAGTTTTTTAAATAAATGTAAAGGAGTCTTATGAAACGCCTGCTATTCACAATCATATTCGCGGCAGTATGTATTTTAAATGCTATTCAAATTGACCTTAATACTGCCAGTTTGCAAGAGATTAAGACCTTGCCAATAAGCGAGCAACAAGCCAAAGACATTTATGAGTATCGTTATTATACTGCTTTTTATAAGAGTATTTATGATTTACGTAAAATACCATCAATTGACCAGGAGACTATGCTCAAACTCAGACCTTTGGTAGAAATATCGCATTATACTGATTTGGATGATACAGAACTACGTCGTGAGGAGATATATTATTTGCTTGAGCGTTTAGGCTCTTCAGAAGGGACTCAAGAGGGTTTTGCAGACGTCTGGGAAGATTATTTAATGACTCCACATAATGTCAATAAAATGTCTTATAATGATATTCTAAACTTGCCAAATGTCTCGCCTATCGATGCTGCAGCAGTGATTAAACGCATTGCCTTGCAAGATACAATTATCGACTATCGAAACCTGCGTAGCACCTCTGGACTATCACATTATGGTGCGACAAATATCAGAAATTACGTCTTTTATCATGAGCAACCTGCACAGCAAAAACTCTTTATTAATTATCAGTTGAGATATGAAGATAAGGTCTTTGAAGATGACACAAAAACCCTTTACAAAGAGATCTTTAGAGATAAAAATGATGCCAGCGTGAGAGAATCAGATCACTCGTATTGGGGCTATTTTAATCTCAGCCAGGCAAGCCCTGCAGTGAGTAATAAGATACGCTTGAGATATGGCAATGATTTTAAGGCTGGTATCTTATACTCAAATCAGAAAGGCGAAAGCACCTTTACAGAAAATACTTTTGCAGATAATCTTGATGATGCAAAGTATTATGCAGCATATGAGTCGCAATTAGACTTTCTTGGAAATACACGCTTCAAAGCTTATTTGGGTAATTATCGCGTGACCTTTGGTGAAGGCTTGGTGATGGAAAACACCGATTATTACAGTTCAAGAAAGACTGGATATGGCTTTAGCAAGCGTATTTTAGGGCTGACAGAGGACTTGTCACGCACAGATGAATATGCGCTGAAGGGTGCTGCTTTTTCACTGGAAAACAAGTATTCTTCTTTTACTTTTTATTATTCACAAGACAAAAAAGATGCCGTTATTTATGACTTAAATGGTGATGGGATCATCGATTCTAATGATAAAGACGAAGATGGGAAATATCAAGCTGTATCATATGTAACATCCTCTGTGAGATTTGACAATGATGATTTACGCGGCGCTGAAGCATATTTCAATGAGAATCTGTCAAAAAAGATAAACTTGGCACCACGCAAGGATATACTGGATGAGACGATAATCGGTGGGCGTTGGGAGATCTCCCCTATTGTCGGCACGCATGTAGGCTTTTCAGGTTATCAGGCAGTTTATGATAATGCACATTTTGTGGTATTTGACCAAGCTGATATTGCTGAGCAGTTTATTCGAGACTCTGCCGATCTCGGTAAGTGGAATATGCAAAGCTCAGAAATCCAGAATATGTATGCAACTAAGACTGATTCGTATAAGAGAAATTACCGCCAAGTTGTTGGTATTGACTGGCGTACCAACATTGGTAATACATCATTTTCTGGCGAGTATGCTGAGCTTTCAGTTGAGGGTGGCACAATGAAAATCGGTGATGATCCGAGCGCTATCGTGCTCAGTTCTTTTACTCAGTTTGAGAATTTTAACTTTATTTCTCTCTTTAGAAACTATGATCTTGGCTTTGATAACCCCTATAGCCGCGCATTTTCTGAGCATGAGAAGTTTGATGATACAGTTTTGGATAAAAACCCACATACATTGACCAATCCACTCATAGCGGATATGTTTTTAAATAGTGCTCAAGCTCAAGCTGAGAGAGGCGTTTACTTTGAGACACGGTATCGTATTAATAATTATCTGACACTCAATAGAACCTATCTTGATATCTGGGAGAGACTCTCTGATGGACGACGCTCAGTGCGCTTTCAAGGTGATTTGGACTATCGTCCAATTTATGCTTTGAGTTTAAGAACAAAATACAAAAACCAGGTGAATCGCTATGATGACGACGCTGATAGAGGCGTTTCGAAAACCAATGAGACTGCTGGTATTGTGACTGCTTACTTATCAAATCGTGATAGATTGCAGTTTGAATACAGATATACAAAGGTCTGGGGACCACCATATCCTTATTTGACTAATAATGCTGAGTCGCCTTATGTTGACGATGATCCATCCTCTAATTATGATACAACGGTGCAGAGTCAGGTTTTGATGAAAGGCGATTTTTTGAAGATAGATTTTACACACAATGTTAATGACAATTTACGCTTTAGAACAGGGCTGGGCTTTTGGAATGGACATGGGGTCAGCCACTGGGATTGGGAAGATATGGAGATCGACTTTATGGGCATGCAAGGGCTGAAATACTGGGTATTATTGCAGAATAAAATTGCTAATAATCTGTATGTCTCCATGAGATTTAGAGCAAAACATTATAAGACAAAAGAGCTCGAAATGCGTGCGTGGTGGAATGAGCCAGTTACCGATAATGAAGCTTATTTCCGTAATATTAATATGGATGATTATGCTGTCCGCTTACAGTTGGACTGGCGCTTTTAAATAAAAAGTTTTGGAGGAAAAATGAAAAAAATATCTCTGTTAATCGTTATTGCAAGCTTGATTATAAATATCTGTGCTTATTCTTTATTTGAAGATCAAAGTGGAAACTATATCCATAGCTTTTCCGCAAGAACAAGCGCTATGGGAACGACTGGCGCTGCTGGAGGGCAATCTCTTTTTGATAGCTCAATCAACCCCTCAAATCTATCTTTTTTGGAAAGAGATTTTAATGCTGATCTGAGCCTGAACTTTGTAAATAATGAGGATGATAGAAGCATACCGCTTTATAATTTCTTTGACTCTTATATCGATAATGCCACCTACTCAAATAATAGTAATATCTTTAATAATACCGCAGTGGGAGCGAGCTATAGACTCAGTAATGGGACTTTTGGCTTCACTGCTGGCATGATGTATCGACCAATAATCGACTTTTCCTCGATCTATGATGAGCAGGTGAGAAATGACGCCAGCTCGGATGCCGACACTTATCCCCCTATCTTGGCAAAAAACGCTATTAAGGGTGAAGGGAGTATCGATGCATATAGCCTGATGCTGAGCTCATCATATAGTTTTAATGAGATCAATAAACTCGCTTTGGGCTTAGAGCTTGCATTCTTAGATGGTTCACAAGATTATAAAAAGACTATTAATTGGACTGAGTTTGCACATACTGCTGCAGGTCAAGGGGTTTTGAATGACTCACTTTACAAGGCAAATTATAATTATGATGGGCTGATGTTTAAATTAGGTGCAAATTATAACCTCAATAGAAGATTGAGATTGGGCTTTGCTTTTCAGCCAAAGGCAACGCTGGACATGACAGTTAAAAGCCATAAGGAGTTTGATATTATTTACCCTGAAGAGAAGCTTGAAGGAGATTATATATTGCCTACAAGTATTAGATGGGGACTCACTTACTTGCCACGAAATCCATTTAAAACTACCTTCCAAATGGATATGGAATATAAAAAGTATTCTGAAATAAGCAAGTTTTATGATGATACATATGCAGTCTTTGTGGGAATGGAACACTATATTGGACGTGCTATGCCATTAAGATTGGGCTTTAAACATGAGCAAAGCTTTGGCAATGCAGAGATTGGTGCTATTTCAATGCCAACTGTCTCAGCAGGCACAGCTTTTCCAATTGCTAAGAACTTAGTTTTGAATATATCAGGTGAATTTTCAACACGCACCTATGAATGCCTCGACCTCTTCCATGATAGTTTTTATGATCATAATGGCTTGTGGAGAACTATTAAGCCAAAAGATAGAGGCTGGGAAAACCCCGATAAAGTCGAAGAACAATTCCTTAAAGTGCAAACAAACCTCAGCTATACATGGTAGGACAGTATGAAGAAAATATTATATAGCCTAATCTTTCTCCTGGCATTTAGCCTGTGGGCAGAAGATTTGAAGCTTGATATCCTCTATACAAATGACATTCACGGCGGGATAGACCGCATTGCAGCGACCTTTATGAACCCTGAATTTCCACCACAACTCGGTGGGGGTGCTTCTGCTGCAACATATATAAAAGAAGTGAGAAAACTGTCAGATGGTAAAAAACGCGAGTCATTTTTATTTGATGTTGGCGACTTCTTTCAAGGGCGACCAATTGGCTCATTGACTAATGGAGAAGCAATTATTGAATATATGAACGCTATTGAATATGACTTGACAGTAATCGGTAATCATGAGTTTGATAGCGGCGAAGAAACACTGATAAATACACTTTCTAAGGCTAATTTCCCTGCGCTGGCATGCAATTTATTTAAGAAAGGGACAAAAGAATTAGTCGATTATGTGCAGCCTTATTTGATCTTTAATAAGCTCGGTATCAAGATCGGCGTGATTGGTATGGCAACATCTGATACGGAAAAGATGAGCTTTCCTGATCATATAAAAAATGTGGACTTTGGCGATGAAAAAGAGGCTCTGAACAAGTATATCAAAATACTGAGAGAAGAAGAAAAAGTTGACTTATTAATCGTTACTATGCATGCTGGTGTGCCATTTGAGCCGCAAGCTGAATATGATAAACGCTATGGTAAAAATGCCGTTCCTGAGCCTCAATATTGGGGGCTGGATGCACAACAGTTGGCACATGAAGTAGAAGGGATTGATATCATCTTTGGTGGGCATATACATATTGGGCTGGCAGAGCCTTGGGTTGACCCAGTGACGCATACACTATTCTTTTCCAATTACGCTAATGGCTCAAATATGGGGCATATTACGCTGTTAATAGATAAAGAAACAAAGACTTTGGCGGGCTTTGAATATCCGCAGAGAGACAATGCATTGATCACCCTCTTTGAAGAGCAATTTATTCCTGATCCTGAGATTGATACCATGATCAGCGCAAGACAAGCTGTAGTGGAAAAAGGAATGGATGACATGATCGGTACAGCGGGGACTTTTTTGTCCAGAGCCTCAGTTGATGCGCAAAACGCAATGGGTAACTTTACCTGCGAAGCTATGATAGAAGCGACGGGTGCAGACTTTTCTTTCTTGAATCTTGGCGGCGTAAGAGCTGAAATACCAATGGGAACAGTCACCTATCGTCAAGTATTTAATACCATGCCTTTTGACAATCAAATTGTGACGATCTTAGTTGATGGTATTATGCTGAAAAAGATCATCGAGACGCGTGTGGCAGGCTCACGTGCAGGCTTATTGCAAGCAGGTGCAAAGATAACATATAGCCGTACACGAAGTGATTTTGACCGTGTAACTCGCTTAGAGATTGGCGGAGAGCCTTGGCAAGCAAATAAAATATATAAAGTGGCGACTACAGACTTCTTATTGCAAGGCAATGCTGGGCTGACCCTATTGACCACTGTGCCAGAGAGCCAAGTGATTCGTAATGAGATAAATCTACGTGATGCAATGGTGGATTATTTCAAAAAGAAAAGCCCCGTAAAAGTTGTTGTTGACGATAGATGGATCAGAGATGACCGCTCAAAGATAAGCCCAGCCCTACAAGCAGAACTTGAAAGGATAAAAGAATAAGTATATGTTTGGCGCTATAGCTACTTTTTTTATGGACAAGTTTAGCCAGATGGGCTATACAGGTATTATCGTATTAATGACTATCGAAAGCTCGTTTATCCCCTTCCCCTCCGAAATAGTTATCCCACCAGCGGCATATTTAGCATCTCAAGGACAGATGAATCTATTCTTGGTGATTGCTTCAGGAGTAGCGGGAAGTTTGATCGGTGCACTGATCAACTATTATTTGGCAGTGTGGCTTGGGCGAGCATTAGTCTATAAATTGGCAGATACAAAGCTGGTGCATATGATGTTGATCGATAGAGGCAAAATCGAAAAGGCAGAAGAGTATTTTAACAAGTATGGTAATATGTCCACATTGATAGGGCGACTCATCCCCGCTATCAGACAGTTGATATCTATTCCTGCTGGTCTTGCTCGGATGGATTTGAAGAGATTTATCTTTTTTACCACCTTAGGCGCAGGGGTATGGAATGTAATACTCGCATTACTTGGTTATTACTTTGGAGAAAATAAGGCATTATTGCACCTCTATTATGAGGAGATAAAGATCGGAATAATCCTCGTAGTGATAGCTGCAGCGATTTTTTTTATAGTAAGATACTTTTACAAAAAGAATAAATCTTTAAAAACTGATAAAAAAAGCTTTACAAAAAATGAACATTTATAAAACTTGTAACAAAAATAGAAAAGGAGAGACTAAATGGCAATGAATACAGAAGCCAAAAAGGCGATTATGGTAGATCACAAACTCCATGATTTAGATACTGGTTCACCAGAAGTACAGATTGCATTATTAACTGAAAGGATCAAACAAATCACAGAACACTTAAAAGTCCACAAAAAAGACTTTCACACACGTCGTGGTTTGTTGACTCTCATCGGTAAGCGTCGTAGCCTGTTGGATTATTTAATCAAAAAAGATATAAATAGGTATCGTCAAATCATTAAAAAATTAGGTCTAAGAAAATAATTCAAAACTAAAGGGGATGTATTTTGAAGCGTAGTTCATCGTTTAAAATGAAAAACGCAGAGAATGCAACCCCTTTTTCTTTCAATAATCAATAAAGAAAGTGGTTTTTGTTTGAGCAATAAACAAAATTCATCAGAGAGATGGCTTTTGTCTATTGCTTACAAAACTGCTTTCATAAACATTAATCAAAAAAGAATTTTAATACTTTGAAAGGCAAAGAAAAGGAGATTTAATGCAACAGCATGATTTTAAAATAACCAAAAAAACTATGATGGTAGCTGGTCGCGAAATAATAATAGAAACAGGCAAAGTAGCAAAACAAGCTAATGGCTCAGTTATGATTACTTATGGCAAAACAACCGTATTAGCAACAGCAGTAATGGGAAAACTCTCTAATGAAGAGACAGATTTCTTCCCATTAACTGTAGATTTTATAGAGAAAATGTATGCCGCAGGCAAAATACCAGGTGGCTTTTTTAAAAGAGAAACAAAACCTTCAACAGATGCGACATTGACAGCAAGATTGATCGATAGAGTAATTCGTCCTCTCTTCCCTGAAGGATTTAGAAACCCCGTACATATCTGCATTACACCACTAACATATGATGGAATTAATCACCCTGAGGATATTGGTATTTTGGCAGCTTCAGCAGCTTTATGCATCTCTGATATCCCATTTAATGGACCTGTAGCAGGCGTAACTGTCGGGATCATTGAAGATAAAATAGTCATTAACCCAAGTGTTCAAGAGATGAAAGACTCAAAATTAAAGCTATCTGTTGGCGCTTCAGAAAACTCAGTAGTGATGATAGAAGCTGGCTCGTATGGCATCAATGAAGAAACTATGCTCGATGCAATTTACACTGGACATGAGACTATTAAAGAGCTTTGCCATCTACAGACAGACTTGCAAAAAGAAATTGGCAAAGAAAAAGTAGAAGTTGTGCTCGATATTATTCCTGAAGAAATTATCAATACAATGGATAACGAATGGAGTGCAAAAATTAAAGAAGCAGTTGTTATTCCTGGTAAACATGCTAAACAAGAGGCTTTTGATGCACTCAAAGAAACTATTATTGAAAGCTACAAAACAAATTTGAGCCCAGAAGATTATGATAGCCAAGCGAGATATATCAATAATTCTTATGATGAGCTTTTGAAAAAATATGTCAGACATGGCATTTTATACGATAATAATCGACCTGATGGACGTGAAATGGATCAGATTAGACCTATCAGTATTGAAATAGACGCTTTACCTGACATTGTACACGGCTCTGCTTTGTTTACACGCGGCGAGACACAATCATTGGGGACTGTAACACTTGGCTCAGCTTCCGATCAACAAATCATTGATGGGCTTGATGATGAATATAAAAAGAATTTCTATTTACACTACAATTTTCCACCATATAGCGTTGGCGAAGCTGGTTTTTTAAGAGGTCCAGGACGTCGTGAGCTTGGGCATGGTGCATTAGCTGAAAAAGCTCTCGAACCAATCATTCCAGCAAACGCTGATTTCCCATACACTATACGTATTGTATCGGATATTACAGAATCTAATGGTTCATCTTCTATGGCTTCTGTATGTAGTGGCTGTTTGGCATTGATGGCTGCTGGTGTGCCTATTAAAGCACCTGTAGCAGGTATTGCTAATGGTTTGATCATGGAAGGTAAAGACTTTGTAGTTTTGACAGATATTCAAGGCTTGGAAGATCACCTTGGTGACATGGACTTTAAGGTGACAGGAACTGAAGATAGCATTACCGCAGTACAGATGGATATCAAAATAGAGGGTATTACAAAGGAGATTATGTCTATTGCTTTGGATAAAGCTAAAAATGCACGTAAATATCTCTTGAATTTAATGGGACAAGTGATAGAAGAGCCACGTAAAGAGCTTTCTCCTAATGCTCCACGCATAGAATCATTCTCTGTTGATACCTCCAAAATTGGTGAAATTATCGGTGCATCTGGCAAAACCATTAAATCAATTATCGAACAAACAAAAGCTGAAATAAATATTGATGATACAGGTTTGGTACAAGTTGCGTCTCCAAATAAAGAGAACTTGGATTTAGCTCGTCAAATGATCGAAGCTATTATTACCGAACCTCAAAGAAATACATGGTATGAAGGCGTGGTCAGCCGTATTGAAGGCTTTGGCATATTTGTCAAATTTATGCATGGCTTCAAAGAAGGTATGGCTCATATTTCACAATTACCAGTGCCACGTGGACAACAAATTACTGAGTTCTTTAAGCTTGGTGATATTGTCAAAGCACGCATTATAGACATCGATAAGGGTAAAATTGCTCTCAGTATGAAAGAAGCAGGAAGTGAACCTGAAAGACAAGAGAGATCAGACAGACCTTTTAATAGAAATAGAGATAGTAGATATGGTGATCGTGATAACCGTGATCGTGATAATCGTGGACGCGATAACCGTAACAGAGATTATCATAATAAAAGAAGAGATAGCGAGGACTAAGCAATGACGTACAAAGTTAAAGACATTGAGCTTGCAGAGGATGGCAGAAAAGAGATAATTATTTCTGAAAAAGAAATGCCTGGTTTGATGGCTTTAAGAGCAAAGCATGGTCAAGATAAGCCACTAAAAGGAGCAAAAATTACTGGCAGTCTGCATATGACAATTCAAACAGCTATCTTAATTGAGACACTTGTAGAGCTTGGTGCAGATGTACGTTGGGCAAGCTGTAATATCTTTTCAACTCAGGATCATGCAGCGGCAGCTATTGCAAAAACTGGCGTACCTGTCTTTGCTTGGAAAGGCGAAACACTCGAAGAGTACTGGTGGTGTACAAAGCAAGCACTTTTACACGGTGCAGAAGAAGGACCAGACTTGATAGTTGATGATGGTGGTGACGCTACATTGATGATCCACGAAGGTTATCGCTTAGAACAAGAATATGAAAAAACTGGTAAATTACCAATTATAAAAACAGATAATAAAGAATTTGCCATCATGCAAAATTCTGTATTAGAAGATATGGAAAAATACCCTAAACGCTGGCATAAAATCGTCAGTAAAATCAAGGGAGTAAGCGAAGAGACAACGACTGGCGTGCATAGACTATACCAAATGCTTGAAAATAAGACTTTACTATTCCCTGCAGTGAATGTGAATGACTCGGTTACCAAATCGAAATTCGATAATCTCTATGGCTGCCGTGAGTCTTTAGCTGATGGCATCAAGCGTGGCACAGATATCATGGTGGCAGGCAAGGTTGTCGTGGTTTGTGGCTATGGTGATGTCGGTAAGGGCTGTGCCCAATCTATGCGAGGCTTTGGGGCACGCGTTATTGTTACTGAGATTGATCCAATTTGTGCATTACAAGCTGCAATGGAAGGCTATGAAGTGAAAACCCTTGAAGAAGCAGTAGATTATGCAGACATATTTGTTACTGCCACAGGCAATTGCAATGTGATTAGAACTGATCATATGGAGCAAATGAAAGACCAAGCCATAGTCTGTAATATTGGTCATTTTGATAATGAGATACAGGTTGATAAGCTCTATGCTTTGCCTGGCATTATTAAAGAGAATATTAAGCCGCAAGTTGATAAAATAATTTTCCCAGATAAGCATGCAATTATTCTACTTTCTGAAGGACGCTTGGTCAATCTGGGTAATGCTACAGGACACCCTTCTTTTGTTATGAGCAATTCATTTACCAATCAGGTTCTTGCTCAATTGAAGCTTTGGGAAGAAAAGCATGAATTAGGCGTTTATCTCCTGCCCAAAGAGCTCGACGAAGAAGTGGCACGTTTACATTTAGAAAAGCTTGGAGTAAAGCTGACAAAGTTAAGCAAAGAGCAAGCTGATTACATAGGAGTCTCTGTTGACGGACCTTACAAGCCTGAGCATTATAGATATTAGATTTATTTTTAATAATAAAGAGGTAGTATGAAACAAACAATTAATTTAGCAGAGAAAATCAAAGCCAAACAGTCTGTAGTAGCTGTTATAGGTCTTGGTTATGTAGGTTTACCATTAGCTGTAACAGTCGCAAAAAAAGGCTTTAAGGTTATTGGTATTGACGTAAACACAAAGAACATTGAAAGCGTTAATGCAGGCAAAAACTATATCGGAGACGTTGATGATGCCGATTTAGAGAGCTGCGTTAAAAATGGTTACCTTCATGCAAGCAATGATTATTCAAATATCAAAAATGCTGATGTCGTAGTAATTGCTGTGCCATCGCCATTGGATAAGTATCATCAGCCTGACATGAAGTATATTATTAGTGCGATCACTTCAATAGTGGAGAACCTTACTGAAGATACACTTGTGGTACTTGAGTCTACAACATATCCTGGCACAACTCACGAGATAATTGTTCCACCAATCGTAAAAAAAGGCTTTGTAGTTGGCGAAACTGTGTATGTTGCCTTCTCGCCAGAGCGTGTAGATCCAGGTAATAAAGACTTCAAAACAAACAATACCCCAAAGGTTATTGGTGGCGAAACGGCAAATTGCAATATAGTCGCTAAAGCTTTTTATGAAAATGTATTGGACTCTAATGTTCATCTCGTTTCTTCTCCTGCAGTAGCAGAGATGGAGAAGATTTTTGAAAACACATTTAGAAATATTAATATTGCTCTATCAAATGAGATGACTATCCTCTGTGAGCGTATGGGCATTAACTTTTGGGAAGTAATCGATGCAGCAAAGACAAAGCCATATGGCTTTATGGCATTTTATCCAGGTCCTGGTGTAGGTGGGCATTGCATTCCCATCGACCCATTCTATTTAACTTGGAAAGCACGTGAATACAGCTATCACACCCGCATGATCGAACTTGCAGGCGAGATAAATATGGAAATGCCAAACTTTGTCTTGAATAAAGCGATTAGATTGCTCAATCAGTCTGGCAAAGCATTGTCAGAAGCAAAAGTTTTATTGCTTGGTGCTGCTTATAAAAAGGATATTGAAGACGTAAGAGAGTCGCCTATTCAAAACCTAATGGTATTATTAGAAGAGTGGAATGCAAACTTTGACTATTATGACCCATGGATCCCCAGCTTTAAGAACCCACTCAATCAAAAATCTTATACAAGTACAAAACAAGCAAACCCACAAGACTATGATATTGTAATAATTATGACCGATCACTCGGATTTTAACTATGAAGAAATAGTTGGCAAAGCAAAAATAGTCTTAGATACACGAAACGCCGCAAAGAACGTAAAATCAGATAAAATCGTTCTACTATAACTAATCTTTATGGGTAAAACGTGAAATCAAATAAACCTGTTTATGTAGATGAATTGTTCGGAAGCTTTGATTTAGCTGAAGACGGGAAAAAGTGGATTGTTGTTTATACAAAATCACAACATGAGAAAAAGTTGGCAAATTGGGCTAAAGAGCATAATATTGAGTATTATTTGCCGCAAAATGAGTCGGAAAGGATATATCCTTCAAAAAAGGTTATCTTTACAAAGCCACTTTTTCCCGGTTATTTCTTTTCAAAATGCACCTTAAAAGAAAAAGAAATACTCATTAAGTCTGGAAATATAGTCAACTTCTTGAAAGTTATTTTTCAAAATGAGCTGATCAGAGACTTAAAAAGAATATTCATTGCACGCTCAGCAAACCTTCAAATCGAAGAGCATATATACCTTGAAAAGGGTATGCGCGTGCGCTTTGTTGCTGGAGCAATGGTTGGACAAGAAGGTATTGTGGAAAGTGTTACCAATATGAGAAAAGTCGTATTGCAGGTCGATGCGATGAAAAGAGCTGTTGCCTTTACCGTCAACGCTGCTGACCTTGAAGTAATTGGTCCATATGGCACTGATGACGACGAAGAATATGAAGATGAAGAGTACGAAGACGAGTACGAAGAATAATACTAATTAACTGCTGCTTTTTATGAAATATACGCATGAATACTGGATGAAGTTTGCCCTTGAAGAGGCAAAAAAAGCTATGCTTATTGATGAAATTCCAGTGGCTGCAATAGCAGTGAAAAATGATGAACTTGTCTTTTCTGCTCATAACCTCACCCGACAACAACAAAACCCGCTTGCTCATGCAGAAAAGCTGGTAATTGACGAACTTTTAAAAAAAGAGAAATATCTGTATAATTATACACTCTATATTACCCTCGAACCATGTATGATGTGCGCTGGATCTATTATTTTGTCACGTGTTGGAACTGTAGTCTTTGGAGCGAAAGACATGAAGAGTGGTGCTTGTGGCTCGATTTATAATGTATTAAAAGACCAGCGCTTTAATCATCAGCCGAATCTTATTACAGGGATTCTGCATAAAGAGTGTGCAGATATTTTACGTGTATTCTTTGAGCAGAAGAGGAATAATACAAAGCTTTAATAAAGCAATTTAGCCTCATTTCTTGCCTGCTTAGTCTGCTAAGAAAAAACTAAATTAGCTGTAAGTTGAGTTCTGTATAATAAAGTAGTCCTTTTTCATTTGAACTGTTTCTTGCAAAAAAAAGTTGCCTCTTAACCCGCTTGTGGAAGTCATCTGCTGTTTTAGATGAAAATAGTTTTCAAAAAACATCATTTTGTAAGCCCTATATATATAGAGGGGTAGATTTTTTTTAAGCAGATAATTTAATGTTTAAACATTACAGATCATTGAAATAATTATTCTAATAATTTAATAAGCTCAGTATAAATGGTAGGTATTTTTTCTATATCAAATCATATCTTTAATCAACGGTTAAATAGGTATTATATAAGGTTTTATAAGATGTAAGAGAAAAAATAATAATAAATATTAAAATATTACTTGCCATTTAATGACTGTTATTATAATGTTGTTCATATAGTGTGAAAAAGAAAGAAGAGACTAAATATTTATGGAAATTAAATTTAGAGACGTAAACTATGGTATAGTCGAAGCAAGAGCAGTAATCCAGTTCAGTGAAGGTATTTTTATCAATGAAATAACTGTTCTACGAAAAGAAGGAGAGATTGAAATTGAGCTGCCCGTCAAGAGCTTTAAAGCTAAAGATGGGAAAATACACTCAATGGATATCATTACTTTTGAAAATGATGATAAGAAAACATTATTCTTGTTGGAAATCAAAAACGCCTACGCTGAATGGAGAAAGAAGCTGAAAAAAATAAGGATCTATGACCCACAATAAGAGCAAAAATGAAGCATATCAAGTAATACCTCTCAGAAATACACGTGAGCGTGCATTTCTGATTGGCTTGTATGAAAGTAATTTCAAAAAGGCTGAGTACATGGAATCAATGGAAGAATTAAGGCATCTCTCACAAACTGCCGAAGTAGAGTATATGGGTTCTTTTACTCAAGAGCTCGAAACTGCAAACCCCGCCACCTGGATTGGCAAGGGTAAACTCAATGAGATTATAAAAGAAGCTAAAGAAAAAGAAGTTACTACCTTAATTTTTAATGATAATTTAACCCCAGCGCAAACAAGAAATATTACCAAAATTAGCAAATGTAATGTTGTAGATAGAACTGAGTTGATTTTGGATATCTTTGCTCAACATGCTCAAACAAAAGAGTCTAAAATTCAAGTGGAAGTAGCTCAGCTTGAATATAGTTTTTCCAAACTAAAAAATTTATGGGAGCACTTTTCACGTATTGATGGCGGAATGATCGGGGTCAGAGGACCTGGTGAGAAACAATTAGAAAAAGACAGAAGATTGATCAAAACGCGCATCTCTAAACTAAAAAAGAAATTGGAAGAGATACAAAAAATCACTCAAACAAAGAGAAAAAGACGTGATGATGTTCTCTCTATCTGCTTGGTTGGATACACCAATGCAGGAAAATCAACGCTTTTTAATAAACTGACTAATTCACAATTATACGCTGCAGATCAACTATTTGCCACGCTTGATGCCACAACAAGAGCAGTGAAAAATAAAAACAATGAACAAATACTAATCACCGATACGATAGGTTTTATAAACAATTTGCCGCCTCTATTAATACAATCTTTTTATTCCACTCTGCATGAGGTACTGGAATCAGATTTACTCCTTCATGTTGTTGATGCCTCAAGTGCGAGATTAGACGAACTAATAGACTCTGTGGATAAAGTTTTAAAGGATATCAAAGCTCACGATAAGAATATCTTGCTGGTCTTTAATAAATGGGATCTATGCAATGATTTATCCTCATTGTTTTTGAAAAAACAGTTGAGAGAAATATATCCAGATTCTGTCTTTATTTCAGCCAAAACAGGGCTCAATATGGACACTCTTTATGAAAAGATAAATTATTATTTGAAAAAACGCAAAAAGACAGTATCTTATCATATACCTGTAGATAATGCAAACTTGATTAATTTTTTGCATCAAAACGGAAAAGTGTTGGATATTGCTTATGATGAATTGAATAATGAATATATGATTGACATCGAAATCGATTATAAATATATTGACCAAATAGAAAGACAATTAGAAATAATAACTTTAAATAAATATATAAATACATAAAAAATAAAATAAGGAGGTTGCCATGATAAGCAACTTAAACGACATCTTCTCGATTAATTCCAAAGGAATGAAAAGATCAGCGATCAGAGAGCTTTTAAAGCTTACTCAAAGACCAGAAGTTATTTCATTTGCAGGCGGTTTACCTGCTCCAGAGTCATTTCCTGTTGAAGAGCTGAAAGACATTATTCAAGAAATGATGGAAAAAGAGCCTGCACTTGCGCTTCAATATGGCGCAACTGAAGGTGATATGCTTTTAAGAAAAGAAATTGCTAAAAAATATCAAAAAGAGGGTTTTGATATAACTGTTGATAATGTAATCATCGTTACAGCATCACAGCAAGCGCTTGACTTAGTAGCAAAGATTTTTATCAATCGTGGCGATGCAGTTATTTGTGGGCTTCCATCATATCTTGGCGGATTAAGCGCATTTAATAGCTATGGTGCTGATATGCACGGCATTCCTCTTGATGATCAAGGGATGAGTGCTGAATTATTAGAGAAAAAACTTGCAGAATTAAAAGCAAAGAATATTACACCAAAGTTTATCTACACTATTCCAGACTTCCAAAACCCTGCAGGCATCACTATGCCACAGAAGAGAAGAGAAGAAATATTAGCAATTGCTAAAAAATACAATGTGCTTATTCTTGAAGATAGCCCATATCGTGAGCTTCGTTTTGAGGGCGAGCATGTGCCAACTATTTTCTCACTCGATAATACAGGACATGTAATTAGCCTTGGCACATTCTCAAAGATCTTTGCGCCTGGCTTTAGAATCGGTTGGGTAATTGCTCATCCAGACATCATCGACAAAATCGTTGTGGCAAAACAAGCAACAGACCTTTGCACACCTCCATTTACTCAAAGAATTGCAGCAAGATATATGGAAAAAGGCTTGATTGATAAAAATATTAAAGGTATAGTTGACTCATATCGTGAAAAACGCGACGGTATGTTGAAAGCACTTGAAGAATTTATGCCAAAAGAAATCACTTGGACAAAGCCTGAAGGTGGATTGTTCCTCTTTGTAACTTGCCCTGAATACATGGACACCAATGAATTGTTTAAAAAAGCAATCGAGAAAAACGTAGCATTTGTCAGTGGAACCTCTTTCTACTGTGATGGCGAAGGCAAAAATACAATGCGCCTCAATTTCTCATTCTGCTCAAAAGAAACTAACTACGAAGGAATTAAACGTCTTGCTGAAGCAATTAAATCAGAGCTAAGATAAAAAGCTATATTGTGGGTGGCATAAATTATTGCCACCCCCTTTTCCTTACAACAAGACTCGGAGCAAAAATGAAAAAGATACTTGTCGCTGAAGATGAAAAAGTCATGCGCTATATGATTAAAGACTTTTTAGAAAACTATGATTTTGAAGTAATCCAGGCAGAAAATGGATTAGATGCATATGTGCTTTGGAAAAATGAAAAACCTGATATTCTATTGACTGATATAAACATGCCAAAAATGAACGGCATCGAGCTTTTACAAAGAATAAAAAACACAACCCCTGATTTTCCAGTTATCGTGATGACAGGCGTAAATATTGAAACATCTGTAAATATCGCAAACAATAATAAAGCAAATGCTATACTTGAAAAACCTTTTAGAATGCATGACTTGGTGTCTATTATCAATAAACACTTGGCACTATGATTAAAAGATTACATTTATTAATCCTATTTTTACTTGCTTTCTCTTGCATTTATTCTTTTGAATTAAATGAGGGAGAACAAAAACTATTAAAAAATAAAAAAGCATTTAAGATACTCGTTACGGATAATAATTACCCCTATGAGTTTATTAATTATAATGGTGAATTTGACGGAATTAATATAGATATTTACAAAACACTATTTAGTAAACTAAATACAAAAGTCATCTTTGCCCTCGAAGGCGAAAATGTCTCTGATATCGACGCTGTAAGCTCTTTTTCAAACAATCAAGAATACAGAGAAATACCAACTACCACTTTGTATACGGTCAAATTTTATTTGTATAGTTCAAGTTCAAATATTGATTTTGAAAAAACATATAATATCTATATGAATAACTTAGAGCTTACACAAGATGTTTTGCCTCAGTTACATAAGAATAATCAGTATATTTTTTCGGATATAGAATTAGCTTATTATAAGTTCAAACAAGAAAAAGATGGACTGCTCTTAGTAGATAATCTTCACATGCCACAGCTTGATGCCTTAACCAAAAAGACAGAAGAAGTCTTTGCTGTAAATAAACTGGAGAATGAAATTGAGGCTAAATTATGGTTAAAAAGCGAAGATAAAACCAGTTATATGGTCATCAGTAAAGTACTTAATGAAATGATATATACAAATGAAATATCGTGCATTATTTCGAGATGGGAAAAATCAATTGAGGAGAAATATCTTTATGAAAAGAATTATAGCTATTTTTTAATCATGGTTATAACTTTTTTCATACTCTTCTTAATAATCGTTTTTCTATTATATAAGCAAAACTTTATAAAAAAAGACCTCATTGTTAATTCTTATCAGATCATTAATAAAAATAAAGAATTAGTTGTAAAGAATCAAGAACTGCTTGGCATTATTTCTCAAGCAGAATCACAAAATCTAAGTGTCTTAGATGGACTAAGCAATATCGCAATCACGCTGGATTTGAAAGGTGTAATTAAATATGTAAATAAAAGTGTTAATAATATTCTTGGTTATAATACAAACACAATTCTCGGCACAAATATCAGCAGCTTAGTTAGCCCTGAAGACAAAACGAGGCTTTTGAGACTTAACCCCGATCCCACACAACAAGGTGAAAATGAAATAGTAATTAAAAGTGTTGAGGGCTTTTTTAAAACATTTATTTTTACAACTAATTTTACAAAGTCTGCAGATGGTGAGACATATATTCACTGCATATTACAAGATATATCTGAACGTATCTCATTGGATAACAGGCTGAAAGCTTATACAACACACCTTGAAGACTTGATTAAACAAAGAATGCAAGTGTTAAAACAATCTGAAGAACAATTTCGATATATTGTCGAACATGCATATGATGGCATTATTCTCATGCAAAACTTCACTTTACAACTTGCTAACCAGGCTTTTTTTCAAATGATAAAAGCTGATAATTCAGATCTCACAAACACAAATTTCTCTTTCTTAAGAATTATACCTGACGACAAGCTACAATGGTTTATGGATAAATTTAATCAAGCAACAGATAATAAAGAGAACTCATTTATCATAACACATCCAATCATCACAAGCAGTAAAGAGATAATTGATGTAGAAACGCACTTTACAAGTATTAATTTCACGGGGAAAATACTTGATCTGGCAATTATGCACAATATAGAAGAAAAAAAGGCAAGAGAAAAAGAGATGTTAGAACATGAGAAACTCATCACTGTCTCTTCTTTTGCAATTACTGCTAACGATAAAATCAACTCGCCTTTAAATGCTATACAAGGATATGCTGAGCTCCTTGATTTGCAATTAGAAAACAAATCAGAAGTTCAAGAAAATGCTTTTAAAAACATATTTGACAGCATTGCAATTATAAATAGAATCCTTAAGAGATTAAAGTCACTCACAAATATTACATTGAAAAATTACAATCTCGACAATCACAAAATGCTCAACATAGAAGAGGAACATGATAACTCTAACTCACAACACTTTGACGAGATAACAGATTAGTTAAGGAGAATTTATGGAAGATAAAGAACGCACTGAATTAGAAAAATGGGCAAAGTATGGCAAACTTATGTCAGGATTTATACATAATCTAAACACCCCGCTTATGGGACTGTCAGGTAGAATAGAGCTAATGGAAATCAAATACCCTGATATTAAAGAACTAGGTTCTCTAATAAAACATATTGACTCTCTATCAGATATGCTTAAAGCATCTGCCTATTTTATTGATAAAGATACAAATGATAAAACATATGATACAAACATTGAAGACTTTATTAATCGCTTTGACCTTTTCATGAAGTCTCACATGCAGTATAAACATAACTTGTTTGTTGAAAAAGAGCTGCAAGAAGTTATCAAGCCAGTTAATTCACAAAGATATTTCAACGCATTATATCAAATAGTAATTTTTGTCCTAAGCTATGCCAGCGTAGAAGATACTTTAACATATAAAAACGACAGCGAAAAGATTTCCCTCACTTTTAATAGAGGTGATGATAAAACTTACAGTATCGATGCTAAGGTATTGGAAGATATAAAGAATGAGGTAAAGAGCAATTCAAAAGAAATGGATATGAACTTTGATATCACTGTTGCTCCTGAAAGAATTGAAGTAGTATTGAACATCTAAACATATTCTTTATAGATTTCATACCACGCTATAATATTCTTTTCCCAACTTGATAATTCCCAAACTCTATCTGGGTTTTTATTTACTTCTTTAAGCTCTATAAGTGCCAAGACAGCTGATATTTGATCCACTAAAGCAGGAAAATCAGAGATATAATGAATATCTATACCTCTTTGTATAAAATCCGAATAATCAAGCCAAGCACCTGTAATGACCTGATTGCCAGCATATAGCGCCTCTTGCATTGCTCCTGAAAACTGATCATTAGTCTGTAGCTGAATAATTATATCACAGATTATTCTCAGCTCAGCTATCTCTTGATCAGTCAGCCAATTATCATAGATCAAGTAGTTGATATTGCTCTCTTTTAACAGATTCACGACTCTCTCTTTATTGTTACCATAAGTAAGAGGGAAAATAAAGCATACTTGGCGTTTTACCTCGTCTGGCAGCATATTTAACTGCTCAATCATTAACTCGTGCTGCTGATTCTCTTGGGCATTTGTTCCTGCAAGAATACAGTATTTAGCGCTGATTTGCTTTTTATTTTTGAGTTCATCTTTGCTTGTGTTCGACAGTATATCTTTAATGAGTTCAAGCTGCTTCAAACCAAAACGCACCTGTCTGACTTTATGATCGTATTTATTATCATATCTGGCTGCAAAATCGCTGATATAAGAGGTATTGGCAAAGGTTATGAGATCTGATAAAGCAAAGGCTTTTCTCCTATATGAAACAGCCTTATTTTGAATGATAAAATAATCAGACCCCCATACCGAGACCACTATCATAATATGCCTTTTTACATATCTAATAAGCCGAATAAGAGGCTCTGTGTATGAATCTATATAATGAATATTAATAACATCAGATTGGCGTATTTTTGTCTTAAATGACATGAAGATTAAAAGCCGATAAATATATCTGAGCAGCGGTATCTTAGCGAAAATTGGGTAAGGATTTTTACTATAATAATTAAGATGCTCAAAGCTATCATTGGGATAGTAGTCATTTAGCTTTGTACACAAACCCTTAATGGCAGGCTGCTCACCAGAGCTAATTAGCAAGACTTTCATATATTATTTAATTCTCTTTGCAGGCACACCAACATATGTCGAGTTTTCTTCAACATCTCTTGTCACAACAGCGCCAGCACCGATAATGGTATTATTGCCGATATTAATTGTGGGCAAAATAGTCGAATTTGCGCCTACATAGCATGAATTACCTATCTTCACATGCCCAAGCACAACGGCGTTTGGAGCAATGGTAGTAAAGTCGCCAAGAACCGTATCATGCATGATATTCGCATTGGTATTGAGTTTGACAAATTTACCAAGATTAGCCATAGAAGAGATATTTACACCGTACTGAACTACCACGCCTTCGTTAATAGTGGCGGTTTTAGAGATTTTAGCCTCTTGAGAAATAAGCTGGGGAAAACGAAATCCTTTAGCTTGATAATAGCAATAAAGCTTCTCTCTGATTGCAGGCTTATCAGGGCTAATTATCAGCGGGTATTTCAGTAAATCTTGAGCATATTGGTCTATTTCATCATCTGCACAAATAATGGGATAGCCCAGATATTCACCCTTTTTAAAATTATCAATCAGCCCATAAATTTCATAGCCACTGTCTTCTGCCAGCTCGATAAACTCGTGAAAGGCGCCAACTATCACTATTTTCATATTTCACCCAATATCTTCAAAAAAGTCTCGCAGACAAAGTCAACAGCCTCTATCTTTAGATTTCCATACATTGGCAGGGTAATGAGGTTGTCTGAGACATACTCTGTGAGAGGCAAGCTTGTCCTCTCTTTTTCATAAATTGAAAAGCGGTGAATAGCGGGATAATGCACACTTGTTTGAATCCCACTCTCTGCTAATTTGCTTCTCATAAGATCTCTTTTCTCTTTATTTGAGTCTTTTAAAACAACTGTAAAGATGTAATTTGTGCTAAATTCTTGATAGTCTTTAAATGGAATGATAATCTTATCACTCTCTTTTAAATGACTGATATATCGCTCTCTTAAAGCCACTCTCTTATGTAAATCTTGCTCTAATTTGTCGAGCTGAGCCAATCCAATCGCTGCATGAATATCGTCCAGACGATAATTATAGCCCAAATCTATGACATCATACTCTGTTGCATGCCCGCTTGCCCGTTGATAGGACATAGTTGTCATTCCATGCGAGCGTAAAAGCTTTGCTCTCTTATAGATCTCTTCATTATCAGTAATCAGCATACCGCCTTCACCCGTACTAATATTCTTATTAGAAAAGAAACTAAAACAACCGATATCGCCAATAGTCCCCAGCTTTTTCCCTTGATAAACAGAGAGTGGCGCATGGCAAGCGTCTTCCACTATCATAATCTTGTGCTTTTTGGAAATAGCTACTATCTTCTCCATTTCACAGGCAAAGCCACCAAAATGCATGACAATGATAGCTTTTGTTTTGGGGCTTATCTTCTTTTCAATTTCGTCGGCTGCGATAGTCAAGTTGTCAAGACCAGCTATATCACAGAATACAGGCTTTGCACCTACATACTTGATTACATTGGCTGTGGCAACAAAGCTCAAAGAAGGACAAAGCACTTCATCGCCTGCTTTTACACCACATAATATCATGGCAAGATGCAGAGCTGTCGTGCAATTAGCTAGGGTCAATGCATGTTTTGCCCCGAGCATATTAGCGAATCTTTCTTCAAAAGATAGACACTTCGCACCAGTCGAGATCCATCCGCTTTTAATTGTATCATAAGCGGCTTTTGCTTCTTCTTCTCCAAAATTCAAGTCAAATAAAGGCACTTTATACATAAAACCTTCTTAAATATTATAGATATCTGCTTTGTATTGTTTTAGATTAGCAGGCACAGAAAACCATTCAATCGTCTTTTTTAATCCCATATCCAGTGTGTATGCAGGCGTGTAACCCGTCATTGTTTTAATCTTACTATTATCGCAGCAAAGGCGAAAGACCTCGGAGTTTTGAGGGCGCAGCCTCTGCTTATCAGTCTTGATTTCAACATTGCTGCCCATTATTTTGCAGATCTTTTGCACAGTATCATAGATTGATATTTCATGTCTGGAGCCGATATTCACAGTCTCACCCACACTCTTTTCAGTTAATGCAAGTTCAAGAAAACCATTGGCAATGTCTTTCACATAATTAAAGTCACGTGTAGGGCTCAGATCGCCCAATTCAATCACCTTTTTACCACTCAGTATTTGAATAATCACAGAAGGGATAAGTGCACGTGCAGACTGGCGAGGTCCGTAAGTATTAAAAGGGCGCGCAATTGCTAATGGCAGTTCAAAACTATTATAAAAGCTATATGCAATAGCGTCTGCACCAATCTTACTGGCACTGTACGGCGACTGAGCCTGTAGGGGGTGCTTTTCATCAATCGGCACATACTGAGCTGTACCGTAAACCTCACTGGTAGAAGTGGACACGACTTTTTTTACTTTATTATCCAATGCTGCCTGACAAATATTCAATGTGCCTTTGACATTTGTATCGATATAAGAATCAGGTGCATGATAGGAGTAAGGTATTGCAATCAAGGCAGCTAAGTGAAAGACAATATCAATGTCTTGGCAAATTTTATTGCAAAAGAAAGGGTCACGTATATCGCCTGAAACCACCTCAAGATTAGAGTGATTAATTCCCTCAAGCCAGCCCCAATAATTAAATGAATTATAATAAGATAAAGCCCTTACATGATAGCCTTTATCCAACAATAACTCAGTCAGATGCGAGCCGATAAAGCCATCAGCTCCTGTAACTAATATATTCATATTTCCTGCCTAAAATGATTATTATAAACCTCTTGCGCCTTTTCATAGTCTTCGATTTGCCCAATATCTATCCAGTACTCATAAATCTGATACTTAGCGATCTTGATCTGGCTTGCCAGCAAGTCCTTTATCAGCGTATCCATGCCATAATATGTGCCACTGGGTATATAGTTCAAGACTTCTGGTTTAAAGATATACACACCAGCCAATATAGTGGTTTCTATATTCGGTTTTTCTTCGATTCCGACCACATAATCACCTTCAGTAAAGATATTTCCAAACCTGAAAGGAGTGATGATATCTTTGATTCCGAGTGTCAAAATAGATGAATTATTTGTGGCAAAGTCATACATCTTTTTGTAATTAAGCAGTGTAAGAATATCGCCGTTCATCACTAAAAATGGTTCTGTCAGCTCTTCTTGGAGTAGCTTGACTGGACCTGCCGTACCTAAAGCTATCTCCTCTTGACTGATCTTGAGCTTGACCCCATACTTTGAGCCGTTGCCAAAGAAGTTTTCTATATAGCTTGATTTATAATTAGTTGCTAAGATTATTTCTTCAAAGCCGTGCTTTTTTAAATGCTCTATTTGAATCTCAAGAATTGCCTTTTCGCCAATTGGCAATAGGGGCTTTGGTATCACCTCTGTAAAGGGTTTTAATCTACTTCCTAATCCACCTGATAAAATAATTGCTTTCATATTCATCCTTAAAACTTAGCTATATTCAAGTTATCATGGGGCTAAAATAAGTCAAGTTTTTTTTTATTATGTGAGGCTATTGCATAGTAATCAAAATATCTTATAAAAGAATAAAACAAAATCATAAATAAAAAACAACACCCTCTATATATATAGGGCTTACAAAATGGTGTTTTTTGAAAACTATTTTCATCCAAACCAGCAGATGCCTACTACGAGCGGATCTACAGGTGATTTTTTTTCACCAACAACTATCCTTAGTTGACTCAGATCAGTTATTTATCAGTTCTAAGATCTCAGCTTTCAGTATTATTAAAGTCTGTAAACCTGAATTATACATTAATCGACACCCTCAATATGCATGCTTACTTGCATTTAGTTTGCAAATCTCAGAGCAATATTTTACACAATCTTACAAATTATAATAATTTCGATACCATTTAACAAATTCAGTTAAACCCTTTTTTAGTGGTGTATTAGGGTGAAAATCGATATCCTGTTGCAAGTCAGTGACATCAGCATAAGTAGTCAACACGTCACCAGCCTGCATTTCACAAAACTCTTTCTTTGCTTCGATGCCAATAATATCTTCAAGTGTTTTGATAAAAGTCAACAATTCCACTGGCTGATTATTTCCAATATTGTAGATTTTATAAGGTGCAAAGCTTGTGCTTATACCGTCTGTACGCTCATCCCAGCTATTATTTGCCTGTGGAGTGCGGTTGATTAATCTTGCTATTCCCTCAGTAATATCGTCAATATAAGTAAAATCTCTCTGCAGCTTTCCATAATTAAACACTTTAATTGTCTTGCCAGCAAAGATATCTTTTGTAAAAGAAAAGTACGCCATATCGGGTCTCCCCCACGCCCCATAAACAGTAAAAAAGCGCAATCCAGTAACGGGAATACCATATAAATGACTGTATGTGTGAGCCATCAATTCATTTGATTTCTTTGTTGCTGCGTAAAGGCTGATAGGGTGATCGACATTATGATTTGTGGCAAAAGGCGTCTCTTTATTGCCACCATACACAGAGCTCGATGAGGCAAATAGTAAATGTTTTATTTTAAAGTGGCGGCATAGCTCAAGAATATTTACAAAGCCAACGAGGTTTGAGTCCACATAAGCAAAGGGATTAGTGATAGAGTGGCGTATACCTGCTTGGGCAGCGAGATTGATTACTATTTCTGGCTGTTCTTTTTTGAATATTTCAGAGAGTTCTTGATAGTTCTTCAAATCTTCACGATAAAATCTAAAGCGCTCTACATTATTAAGTATTTTGATCCTATCTTCTTTTAAATTTGTATCATAATAATCGTTTACATTATCTAAGCCAATAATTTCATAGCCTTTTTCAAGCAAGAGAAGAGAAAGATGAAAGCCTATAAACCCTGCAGCCCCTGTTAGTAATATTTTCATATTTACCTCTTATACTTATTCTTTTTAGACAAGTTTAACACATTGGATCAATAGGTCAAGAGTTTTCTATAAAAAAAAGCTGACCCTTTGAGAGTCAGCTTAAAAGTCATTTTATTTTTTCTTATGACGATTTTTTCTCAGTCTTTTTTTTCTTTTGTGAGTTGCGATTTTATGGCGTTTTCTTTTTTTTCCGCAAGGCATTTGTCCTCCCTAATTACTTTTTGTTATTGCTGTTTAATATTTCGACTTTAAATCCTCTTGAATACTTAAAGGTAGGGACTCTTCTTGCTGGTACTGGTACTTTTTCTTCAGTTTTAGGGTTTCTTCCCATGCGTGGTTTTCTCATTTTTGTATCGAATGTACCAAATCCACGAATCTCTATGTGTTCTCCATCTTTTAATACTTCTTTGACAGTGATTAAGAATGAATCTACGATCTGAGCAACTTCTCTACGTAACATCCCTGTATCTTGTGCAACGCGTTTAACTAAATCAGCTTTAGTCATTTTGTTTCTCCTTTAATTAGTAATATTGTTTACTTTGTATCTTTTTTTTATATTACTTATATGTCAAGCGCTTTTTTAAACTTTTTTTAAAAATATCAATTTTTCAAGTGTTTATGAGGTTTAGCAATTGATTTTAAAATGATCTAACTCAACATTTTTGACATATTATTTACAAAATCTTTATTCGTTAGCTTGGTTTTTTATCAAGAAAGACAAAATAAAGTGAATTTTGCTAAGGTGTTCAATAACACACGATTGTGCAATTACGAACAGGTATTGGTTGTTATCGTTCAGATTCAAAATTACAGTAATTCTTGTATCTCTCTATATTTCAAGCGTTTTAAGCTTCATTTGAGATTGGCATTGGACTTGTTATATAATATAGTAAAAAGAAAACATAAAAAAGGAGATTGTGAGATGAGTAAAGCAATGATAAGAATTAGAATGAGCCAAGCTGATGCACATTATGCAGGAAATTTAGTTGATGGCGCAAAAATGCTACAGTTATTTGGCGATGTGGCAACAGAATTATTGATCCGTAACGATGGTGATGAAGGTTTATTTGCTGGTTATGAATTGTGTGAATTTTTAGCTCCTGTTTATGCTGGTGATTTTATCGAAGTTACTGGTGAAATAACAAAAGTTGGCAATACCTCAAGAAAAATGAAATTTGAAGCAAAGAAAGTAATTTGCCCACGCCCAGAAGACGGAGAATCTGCTGCTGAACTGCTCGATGAGCCTGTAATAGTTTGTAAAGCAGTTGGCACATGTGTTGTACCAAAAGAAAAGCAAAGATTTAATAAAGTTGAAGAAATAGCTTAATATATAGTTTTGAAAAAGGGGAGATAATGGATTTCAGATTAACAAAGTCTCATGAATTAGCACAAAAGCTCTTTCGTGATTTTAGTATAAACGAAGTTAAACCTATTGCACAAGAGGTCGACGAGGAAGAAAGATTCCCCAGCGAAACAGTGCAAAAGATGGGCAAATATGGGATAATGGGCATACCCTTTCCCAAAGAATATGGTGGACAAGATGCTGATATACTTACCTATGTAATGGCAGTTGAAGAATTGTCAAAAGTATGTGGCACGACAGGTGTTGTGCTCTCTGCGCATACATCGCTATGCTCAGCACCAATATTTGAATTTGGTACACCAGAGCAAAAGGCAAAGTATTTACCAAAGCTCAATAGTGGTGAGCATATCGGTGCTTTCGGGCTCACAGAACCCAATGCAGGAACCGATGCATCTGCTCAACAAACTATAGCAGAGAAAAAAGAAGACCACTATTTGATCAATGGCACAAAGATTTTTATCACCAATGCAGGTGTTGCAGACATTTTTATTGTCATGGCAATGACCGACAAAAAGGCTGGCACGAGAGGCATCTCTGCTTTTATCTTAGAAAAAGGTATGCCTGGTTTTAGTATTGGTAAACATGAATTAAAAATGGGTATAAGGGGCTCATCTACATGCGAGCTCATCTTTGAAAATGTGAAAGTTCCTCTCGAAAACCTATTAGGGCAAGAAGGCAAAGGCTTTGGTTTGGCGATGAAAACCCTCGATGGTGGAAGAATTGGTATTGCAGCACAAGCCCTGGGTATTGCTCAAGGAGCCATTGATGAAACAGTGCACTATGTAAAAGATAGAAGACAGTTTGGCAAGCCTATTTCAGCTTTTCAAAACACGCAATTCCAATTAGCTGATATGCAAACAAAGGTCGATGCAGCGAGACTTTTAGTCTATAAAGCAGCGTTTTTAAAAGAAAATAAACAACCTTATTCTGTTGAAGCAGCTCAAGCTAAGCTATTTGCCTCAGAAGTCGCTATGGAAGTAACCACAAAGGCTGTCCAATTATTTGGTGGATATGGCTATACACGTGAATACCCTGTTGAACGTATGATGCGCGACGCAAAGATTACTGAGATCTATGAAGGCACGTCAGAGGTTCAAAAAATGGTTATCTCAGCAGCTATGTTAAAATAGGAGGACAGATGAAAATAATAGTATGCATAAAACAAGTACCTGATACAACAGAAGTTAGAATAGATCAAAAAACGGGAACACTTATCCGTGAAGGCGTTCCCAGCATCATTAATCCTGACGACAAAAGCGGCATTGAAGCAGCGCTTGTCTTAAAAGAAAAATATGGTGCACATATTACACTCTTGAGCATGGGACCAGACCAAGCAGAGCTCGCTTTAATCGAGGGCTTAGCAATGGGTGCTGATCGTGCTATCTTGCTAAGCGATAGAGCTTTTGCTGGCTCAGATACTTGGGCAACATCACTTGCACTCGCATATGCAATCAAAAAAATAGATTATGATGTGATAATTTGTGGCAGGCAGGCTATTGACGGCGATACTGCACAAGTCGGACCACAAATTGCAGAGCACTTATCTCTACCACAAGTTTCTTATGTTACAAGTATTGAAAAAGAAGAAAATAGCTTAAAGGTCAAAAAAGTATTTGAAGACTTTTCTCAAAATATACGCATTAAAATGCCTTGCATGATCACAGTCTTAAAAGAAATAAATCAACCTCGCTACATGACTGTCGGCAGAATATTCGACGCTTACAAAGAAAATCAAGTTGAACGTTGGAATATCCAAAATATCGATATGGACCCTTCATTAACTGGCTTAAAGGCATCACCTACCCAAGTTAAAAAGATTCAGACAAAAGGTGCGAAGACAGCTGGTAAAGTATTTGAAGTTGATGCTCGTGAAGGTGCACGCTTAATAGTTGAAAAATTAAAAGAAAAGTATGTCATTTAGGAGTTGAAAATGGATTTAAAAGCATATAAAGGTATACTTGTCATAGGCGAACAAAGACAAGGCAATATTCAAAATGGCACATTTGAATTATTAGGCAAAGCAAAAGAATTGGCTGCAAAACTTGACTGTAATGTATCGGTATTGCTCATTGGCAATGGACTTAATGAACAACATGGCAAAATTTTAGCAAAACATGGCGCTGATAATATATTCATGACAAATGACCGCAATTTAGAAAATTATAGCACAGAGCCTTATACCAAAACTATTACAAAATTTATTATTGAAAACAAACCAGAGATAGTTATGATCAGTGCAACAACTATCGGAAGAGATTTAGCACCAAGATTATCAGCACGATTAAAGACAGGCTTAACTGCAGATTGCACAAGTTTAGACATCGAAGATAATACACAAAACTTATTAATGACACGTCCTGCTTTTGGCGGTAATATTTTAGCGACAATTGTCTGTCCAAACCACCGTCCACAGATGTCTACAGTCAGACCAGGTGTCTTTCAAAAGCAAGAGTTTGATGTTAAAAAGCCTCTCAAGATCAATTGTGTCAGAGCTGATATTACAGAAAAAGACCTCAATATTGAAATCTTAGATACTGTTTATGAAAAGACAGAAAAGAAAAACATAGAAGAAGCAAATATCCTCGTCTCTGCAGGCAGAGGAATTGGTAATAAAGAAAATATCTCAAAACTCGAAACCCTCGCAAAAGAGCTTGGCGGCTTAGTCTCAGGCTCGAGAGCTGTTGTTGATGCTGGCTGGATAGAACAGTCTTCGCAAGTTGGGCAAACTGGAAAGACAGTACGCCCTGATGTGTATTTAGCTTGCGGCATCTCAGGTGCAATTCAGCATATTGCTGGCATGGAAGAATCTGATTTGATTATCGCTATCAATAAAAACCCTGAAGCACCTATCTTTGACAACGCAGACTTGGGAATTGTTGCTGATGTGAATCAACTCATCCCTGCTCTTGTTGAAGAGCTACAAAAAGTAAACCCATAAATAACTCATATACCTCCTCTATATGAACTCCCCTAAGGTGGCTTAATCGCCACCTTTTTTGATGTTATTGCAAAATCTTCAAATTGCATATTTAACAATCATCATTTCTAAAAGAAAACAGAAATTTTCTATACCTTAAAAATCTACAATTAATCTCCATTACATTCCCTTTAGATTCCTATAAAATTACTATTCATTCTCCAAGATAGCAAGGGGAATGTAAGGGTAGTCGCATAGGTATGTATAAGTTAAATAGTGATATACAAAATAGAATAGCTAATTAATGAAAAGAAGAGAAAAAAGACTTGATAATATGTTTTTGCATGTTTTTTGTACCCTCTTTAATATGAAAATGAAGTGATTTTCAAACTGTGATTTTTAAAAGTTGTTTTATCTTTTTATGCAGCTCCCTCTTTTTATCATCTTCAACTTAACAAAAGATAGCACAAAACAGCATTTTTGTTGACATTTAAACAGCAAATATTATTTTGAAAATGTAAGCTATTTCTACTTACAATAAACCTTGATTGAGGTAAAAATGAAAGAAACGAAAAAACCAGAATGGGCACCAAAAGACTCTGGAAGTGAGTTCGCTTCTACAATATCAGCAGGGATAGAAAAGACAGATAAACATACTACAAACAAGACACATACGCCAATACAAAAAGCCAAGAAGCTTGATATAGATGACTATGTCGATGGAATCTTGACACATAATAGAACAATATTTGCTCGAGCAATAACCCTTGTCGAAAGCAATTCTATGCAGCATATCGAGATGGCTCAAGAGATAATTAAAAGAGTCTTACCGCATACAGGCAAATCAATTAGAATTGGCATCACTGGTGTTCCTGGAGCTGGCAAAAGCACATTTATTGAGTCTTTTGGGTTATATCTCATTTCTCTTGGTTTTAAGGTTGCCGTGCTCGCTATTGATCCCAGCAGCACGATCTCAAAAGGTAGCATATTAGGCGATAAAACACGCATGGAAGAGCTTTCCAAAAGCGAAGACTCTTTTATACGCCCTTCGCCCTCATCTGGTGCACTCGGCGGTGTAAATCGCAAAACACGAGAGACTATTCTACTCTGCGAAGCCGCTGGTTATGATGTAATACTTGTAGAAACAGTGGGTGTTGGGCAAAATGAGATAAGTGTACGTTCAATGGTCGATTTCTTTTTATTAGTGTTAATTTCAGGTGCTGGCGATGAATTGCAAGGCATCAAGAAAGGCGTTATTGAGATCGCTGATGCGATTCTTGTCAATAAAGCTGATGGTGATAATATTATCAAAGCCAAAGCGGCGGCTGCCGAATACAATATGGCACTTCACTATCTTGCAGAGTCCACAACAGGCTGGAAGACAAATGCCTTCACCTGCTCAGCAAAAGAAAAGACAGGTATAGATAATATTTGGAATGTCATCAAAAAGTTTGAGTCAATTACTCAAGAGAGTGGTGTCTTTACAGAAAGAAGGCAAAACCAAATGATTGAGTGGCTTCACTTTATGTTGGAGGAATACATTATCAATGAGTTCTTCAACAATAAAGCAGTAAAAGATAGTTTACCGACAATTACCAGAGAGATCTTATCTGGCAAACTACCTCCTACTGCTGCAGTAAATCTGGTACTTGATGCTTACAAGAAAGGCTAAAGCTAAAAGGTTTTTGTAATAGCCTCGTATAGATAATCTAAATCTTCATCAGTATGGAAACTTGAAATTGAAAAACGAATAGCCCCTGTGTTTTCAGATCCTAAAAACTGATGTGCTAATGGCGCACAAAAAAGTCCAACTCTACACTCTATCTGGTATTTATCAAACAACATTTGTGCAAGATCTGCATGGTCAATACTATTATGGACTAATGAAAAAAGATAGCCCTGCTTTTCTGGATTCTTTGCTCTCAGCATTTTAAACTTATCTGAATGAGATAAATCGTCCAAGAGTTTGATAAAGCGTTTCATTGAAAAACTCTTTTTGGGGTGATGTTTTAAGCTTGCATTCAACCCATATATAGCTATCATATTCTGTGTACCTGCTTCAAAGCGATCAGGATATATTTCTGGCATTTCATACTGAGAAGAAAGGCTGCCCGTTCCTCCATAAACAAATGGTTCAATTAGGTCAGGGTCTTTTGCGTAAAAACCACCAATACCCATAGGACCATAGAGACTTTTATGGGCGGTAAAAGCGATAAAATCAATATCCCATTCTTTACCAAGTATCTCATTTTGCCCAGCTGATTGAGCTACATCCAGCATTATTTTTGTATGAGGGAAAGCCTTACGCACATCGCCTATATCTTGCATCAACCCATTTACATTGCTTTGGTGATTAATGATCATCAATCGTGTGTCATCTCTGACTTGCTCTTTCATTCTCTCCACATCAAGAGTGCCATCTTCATGAGAATTTAAAAATTCTACATTGATGCCTTTTGTCTCAATTAAATGCCACAAGCATCTGGTCACTGCATGATGCTCCAAATGAGAGATTACAACATGGTCACCTTCTCTAAGAAAAGAGTGCAAGATTGTATTGATTGCAGAGGTAGCATTTAGAGTAAAAAATACATTATCTCCACTGTCTACATGAAGCAAATCAGCAATTAGCTGGCGTGTTTCAAACACGGTTTTGGCGACATTTAGATTTAGCTCACCATATGTTCTGCCGTAGTTTCTCCCGATATTATTCACAAAATGAAGCATAGCATCCCCAAGCTCTTTTGGCTTGGGGAAACTTGTTGCTCCATTATCAAAATATGTGTTTTTCATTTTTTAGAACCTTATTTCAGTATAAATACTGATAGACTTATTAGTCTCATTATCTCCATTAATTTTACCGTTGCCATCTTTATCTTCAAAAGTGAAGCGTGTGTCAAAATTCATTGAAACTCCAGAGGAGATCTCATAACCAACGACATACCCCATGATTGTGCTTGGTGTTTTCCATTCAGTAAAATCATGAACATTATTCTGCGCATAGTATGCTTTAGCAATAGACAATTTTGGGACTGCTGTTATTCCAAACTCGCCATTTAGAGATTTCGCATTTATATTATCACCTTTCAAGTCCTGATATCCTATAAAGAAATATGCCCAGTCGAAGAGGTTTGCATTCATGCCAGCATAATAACCATCCATAGCTTCAACAGACTTTAGTAGTTCTTTCTTGGTTATAACATCTTTACCAAAAGTACGTGCTCTTTCAATTTCATAAGTATGGTTAAAATAACCAAAAAGGAATTCTTCATTTGCATGGCGATATTCAGCATAGGTGGTCACAGGTCCTAATTTAAATCTAATACCTGGCAAGGTAAAGCCAAAACCATGATCAATTATCTGTGCAGCCTGTGTATAAATATCAAGCTCTACCAAGTCGCCTTGAATCAATGGCAAACCTAAATCAACACCAACCACTGTTGCTGTCGAGTTCATATCGCCATATTTTTTTAGGCTATCTCTTTCTGTGCCATCAATGATATCATTAGCAATCAAGACAGCGATCGTATTTTCAATATCTGTAGCTCCCTGCAAATTATATCTCCACTTATCAATATCAGTAACAAATCTCTTATCATTTGGATAAGCGTCGATAGCATCTGGATAGCCATCGCCATCAGTGTCGAATAAGCCATTATATTCATTAAAATCGCTGGCAAATGATGCACCTGCTACAAGTTTAAAGGGCAAATCGTAAGTAGCTCGAGCGCCTAAAACCATACCAGGTTTATCGGCTAAAGCTTCTTTGAAGTTATTGACAAAAAGTTCTGCACCAATGTCTCCTATTTTTAGAGAACTTTCCATACCGATTCTCTTGTAAGTTGGATATTGCACCATATTTGAATAATTATTCAAAATAATGCCATAACCAAGAGAGGCATTTTCCAGTCCACCTACCTTAACATAAAAAGGATCGCCTTTATGACCCCAGCGCACATAGTAGATTTTGTCTAAATAATCTTGAAATTCATCCCAATCCTCTTCACGCACATTTCCTTGGTCATCGATATAGAGTTGAATATCAAGTCCAAGCCCGAGCTTCCATATAGGAATATCTGCTCTAAAGCCAATTTGCTGGTAGTTTGTGTTGTTGATTGTAGTTGCACCGATAATTACAGATCCACTCATGCTCTCTTGAGCACTTAATAATGATGCACAAAGTAAAAGTGCAGCGACAATACTGATTATTTGTAACTTCCTCATTCGTCCTCCTCGAGGTTTTTAATTTGATAAAAGATTCCTCTTTTTTCTTTTTTTTCTAAGATATAACTGTTTTCTATTAAGAATCTTAGGTATTTTGACACAGTATTTATATGAAGGTTCATCACCCTAATAATTTCATCTTGTGTGCATGGGCGTCTTTTTATAAGATTAACTATATCTTCGAGTTCTGTATGGATCTGTGCGGGTGCTTCTTTTGTAACTTTAATTTTAGCAATTATCTCAGCAGGAAGTGGTTTAAAATACTCTTTTATTCGTTCAAGGTTTTCTCTTGAGCTGGCTACGACCCACTCTTCTGTTCCTGGTCTATCGAGTGTATTAATTTGAATTTTATCTGGTTGAATACGGGTGCATGCCTCTTTTAAAAGTTTTAGCTCAGATTCTGTATCATTTACACCTTCAATTATAAATATTTCTAAATGCATTTGCCCTTTAAAAGACTGTTTAAACTTTACCAATCCTTCTACAATTTCAGATGCTTTAAGAGCATTATATGGGCGGTTTATCTTTTTAAAAACTTCTTCAGACACAGCATCTAAAGATGGAAGTAATAAATCTACATCCTTCATATCTTCACGCATTTGATCATCAAAAACAAGACTACTATTAGTGATAAGAGCAAGTGGGTACTGTGGGTATTTTTCCTTGATATGTTTTGCTATTTTGGCAATATCTTTATGAAGCGTTGGTTCTCCTGCCCCTGAAAATGTAATATAATCGAGTTTGGGTTGTGATGGCAAATAATGATCAAGCTCAGTCAAAATATCTTCTGTATTTACATATTCGCTTCTCACATTTGTTAAATTGTTTGTACTGCCAGCTTCACAATAGACACAGTCATAAGAGCAGACTTTATATGGGACTAAATCTACACCAAGTGACAAACCAAGTCGTCTTGATAAAACTGGACCAAATAAATGTTGATATTTCATATCCCTCTCTAATTCATTTGTTCAACAAATGAGTTTGCCTTCTCTATTTCTTCTTCAATTTCTCTTTCTAAATCAGCAAAATCAAGTTTTTTTAGCTTATTTAGCTTGCCCCATGAAAAAGAAGATGGTATTTCACGATAGATTCTTTCATGTCTAATAGGGTTAACATAGTAGTTTGAAATAGTATTCACTATATTAATCAGGCAGCATAGTTCAATATTCTCTGTTGCCTTTTCTGGTCTATGATGAAACTGAATTGCAGATTGTATATGTGTAGGTATCTTCCATTGATCAGCGAGCCAATAACCGAGCTCCATATGGGTTGCTCCCAATATCTTTTGTTCAATTTCATACTCTTGATCTTGAGGAAAAAGCTCCATATATTTTCGTATACTAACAAACTCATTATGAAAATATTGATCAAGAATTATCTTTCCAATATCATGCAATAAGCCAGCGGTAAATTCTTCACCATGAAATGGTATTGCCATCTTTCTTGATAGCCATCTTGCTAAATGTGCAGTATAGATTGAATGTTTCCAAAAAGCTTGATAATCGAATAGCTTTTCATCATCGCTATCAAAGACTTTGATTAAAGATACGCCAACGACGATATTGCTGATTTCATTAATTCCCAATATCACAAGGGCGGTTCTCAGAGTGTCAACGCGGTTTCTTATACCATAATATGCAGAATTTGCTATCTTGAGGACCCTTGCTGTAATTGATTGGTCATTATTCATCAATTCGCTTATTTGGCTCATGGAGGTACTTGACGTGCCAATTATTCTTAAGAGCTCTGATGCGACAACGGGCAATGTTGGTAAATTATCAATTTTAGCTAAAACGCTTTTTATTTCGTTAATAGTTTTGGGCATTGTATATCTCCATGTTAATACTATTTAAGGTTATTGGTAGAGTTAATTATTTGGGAAAAAAACTTTCTGTCATTATCGGTCAAGGTATAAACTCGGGGTGGAATTGGTACTACAATATTTTCTTGTTTAAATCTCTCATAAAGCTCAATCTTTACTTTTGCGCTACATGCATAAATATTCTCTTTTGAAGCCCACACACCTATTTTGAGAATAACAGCGCTGTCTGTAAACTCTGAAATCGCTACAAATGGTGCTGGCTCTTTCAAGGCAAGTGTGTTTTGATTAATGACTTCTCTGGCGATATCTTGAGCTTTTTGCATATCTGTTTTGCCTGAAATCCCTATTTCAAAATCAGACCTTTTAATTGGATATCTGCTGATATTTATCAGTTCAGATTTTATTAAATTCTCATTAGGTATACGAATAAAACTATTGTCAAAGGTGCGCAATTTTACAGATAATAAATCAATTGATAATACAACACCAACGGTATTGCCTATTTGAATTGTATCTCCCACTAAAAATGACTTTTCTGTTATCATAAATAAGCCGCTTATCAGATTTGAAAAACTCGTTTGTGATGCAAAACCAATAGCAACACCAAAAATTCCAGCGGCACCAAGTAAAGCTGAAAGCTTAAACCCTAGCTGATTTAATGCGGTAACCAGTAAAAACACTAATAAAGTGTACCATACAATACGTCGAAAAATCATTTCACTCTGTGCTGTTAGATGCTTACTTAGCATTCTAACGACGACTTTGGTTAGTATTTTGATTAAAGGGAATCCAACTATTAGTGTTAAAACGAATTTTATTGCTATCTCAATGCGTTCTGGTGTGATATATTGACTCGTAACAAAACCTTCCAACATACAAAGACCTCCTATTCTGTAATTAAGACAATTAGCTTCTGCTAATTTTGCCTATACTGTTTTCCCTAAAAAGTACAGGCTTTCTAATTTTTAGTTCAAACACACGACTATTATTTACATAATAATTATTAAATTAAATTTGTCAAGAATATTATTCTTAAACAACAATATTATACGTATAATCATGAGATAAAGCAAATTATTATTATATAATTACCTACCTTTTTATAAAAAATATGAAAATTGCCTTTTTTTCTCTTGACATAAACAATTACTTATGTTTTATTTGATTTATTACTATATGGAGGGTGAGAATGAATTTTATTAAATATATCCCATTATTGAGTGCTTTTGTTAAAACTTGGCTAAAGAACAAGGAACATGATAAGAAGATTAAAGAGTTCGATAAAACAGCTGAAAAGCTCTCTGTAATCGAAAACCTGATTGTTAGGCTTGAAAAAAAGCATAAAGAAATTAATATTGAACTTGAAAACTTGCACAAACAAATCATGATCAATAGAACAATTAATATTATACTCAGTGTAATAATCATTATAGGTGCATACCTTATTTATTTCAAATAATCTAACCGTCTTAAACACAAACAAATAAGCTATATTTAATACACTTTAAATATAGCTTTTTAAAATTTTAATTGCTTTTTCTTCATTCTTCTTTATACTATCAATAAAAGATTATGGAGGAATTTATGTCACTATTGGATGAAAAAATTGTTAGTCAGTTAAAAGATGTTTTCAAAGGATTAAACAAAGATGTTAATCTAAAGCTTTTCACTCAAGAAATTGAATGTAATTTTTGCAAAGATACTCACAACCTAATTCAAGAAGTTGCAGCAACAAGCGATAAGATCAAACTTGAAGTCTATGACTTCCAAAGAGATAAAGAAATTGCCGATCAGTATAATATTACAAAAATCCCAGCATTAGTTGTAATGGACGAAAAAGACAGAGGTATTCGCTTTTTTGGCATACCCTCAGGTTACGAGTTTACTTCTTTGATCTCTGCTATCACGCTCGTATCTACTGGTGCTCACCAATTAAAAAAGTCTACACAAGACTTTTTAAACTATATCAAAAAGCCTGTGCACCTACAAGTTTTTGTCACTCCTACCTGCCCGTACTGCCCACCTGCTGTCATTATGGCTCATCAGATGGCGTATTTTAGTGAATATATCACAGCGGATATGGTAGAGGCGTCCGAGTTTACTCCTCTTGCTGTAAAATATAATATTCAAGGTGTACCACGCACCGTTGTCAATGAAACCGAGTTCTTAGAAGGCGCTGCGCCTGAAGAATATCTTATTGAAAAAATCAAAGCATCATTATAAGTTGGAGGTGCTAAATGTTTGAATTAAATCTAAATCTCGCCCAGGAGATTGATAAAGCGCAAACATTTGATTTGATTATCGTGGGTGGTGGACCAGCAGGGCTAACCGCTGGTCTTTACGCTGCACGTTATAAATTAAATGTATTATTGATAGAAAAATCCTTTATCTCTGGTGGGCAATTAACTGGTATGGAAACAATTGAGAATTACCCTGGCTTTTCTGAACCTGTATTGGGGCAAAAGCTCGCACAAGACATGGAAGAACAAGCAAAGAAATTCGGATTGAAGACACTAAACGCATTTGTCGACTCACTTGACCTACAAAAAGAAGTCAAAGAGGTGACTGTTGGCGATGATATCTACAAGGCAAAAGCAATTCTCATCACCACTGGTACTTCGAGTGGCAAATTAGGCATCAAACATGAAAGTGAATTTACTGGCAGAGGGATAAGCTACTGTGCTACATGCGACGGTCCATTATATCCAAACAAAAAGGTATTAGTTATCGGAGGGGGTAATACCGCTGTTAAAGAGGCAATCTTCTTAGCAAAATATGCCAGAGAAGTAATTATTATCCACAGTGGTGAAAATCTCACTGCAGCAGCACCTGTCCTTGAAAAGCTCCAAGCAGAAACCAAAATAAAAGTCGTTCTCAATAGCAATGTAAAGGCAATTGACTTCAGCGAAATGAACAATAAAAAGTTCATAATTGAAGATTCAAGTAACAAACATACTGAAACTATTGAAGCTGATGGCATGTTTATCTTTGTTGGCACAACACCAAATACGAAACTAGTCGAAGGCAAACTCGAACTTGAAAAAGGCTATATCAAAACCGACTGTTCACTGCAAACAGACATTCCTGGTGTCTATGCTGCAGGCGATGTAATCGTGAAAGAGCTCAGGCAAGTTGCCACTGCTGTCGGCGATGGTGCTCTTGTGGCATATAAAATTAATAAGTATTTGTCTAAACTGTAAATAAAATTAAGTAATCATAGATCCTTTGAGGGTAATTTCAATATGTGAGATTGCCCTCTTTTTTTACCTGGCCTTTTTATATTTACAAAATTCAACACCCTCTTATAGTATATAAACCAAATTTATGTAATAACCAACACTCTTCGGTGTTTACAATGTAATTTGATACAATTTGAAAGGGAGTTGATTAATGCATAATTCTGGTATTCAGATTTGAGGAATACTAAAAGTTGAGAACTGAGAGACGAAATGTAATTAATCAGTATCAACTAAAAATAGTTGTTTGTAAAAAAAAATCATCTCTGAGGGTGTTGCATAGTAACCAAAATAGCTTTTAAAAGAATAAAGCAGATTCATAAATTAAATCAACCCCTTCTATATATATTGGCAGGACAAAGTGGAGTTTTTCAAAAACTATTTTCACCTAAATCTCCAGATGCCTACT
>JAKPKU010000012.1 GCA_029553545.1 Candidatus Cloacimonadota bacterium | reverse complement strand
AGTAGGCATCTGGAGATTTAGGTGAAAATAGTTTTTGAAAAACTCCACTTTGTCCTGCCAATATATATAGAAGGGGTTGATTTAATTTATGAATCTGCTTTATTCTTTTAAAAGCTATTTTGGTTACTATGCAACACCCTCCCTAAGTGCGTTGCAGTGTGTTGTAGTGTGTTGTCGTGTGTTGTTAAAAAAAAAGAATGTACCAGTTGTGATAGAGTGCCATGGAACAGTATTGCAAGTGCTTTAGAAAGTGTGTTGTAGTGTGTTGTTAAAAAAAAAGAATGTACCAGTTGTGATAGAGTGCCATGGAACTGTTTGTCAAAGACTTTAAATCTTAAGTGTGTTGTAGTGCGTTGTTTAAAAAAAGTTGATTATCTTGATCTATGTGCCATGGAACCGTTTGTCTATTGTTGCTGTGTGTTGTTATGCTTTACTCAAAACATTTCCAAAAAGCTTTCCAGTCTTATCTTACTTCTTTCGTCGAGGCTTCCAGGCTGATCGCCTTCCAATTGTAGTATTGGGCATTTGAGATGTTTTTTGAGGAGGAGGTGATCGAGTTGTCGATGGCAAAATGATTGCGTATAACTGATAATGCCGTCGAGCTGTCGTCTTTCGATTTCTTGATTGATATCTTCTATTCTTTTTTCTAAGGTATAGGGGTAGGTGAAGCGCAGGTATTGATTGACGATATCTTCTTCGAGGTAAAACATGGAGAATTGGCGTTGCACTTCATTGAAGATGATCCTTGCCCCTTTTTCTTCTAAAAAGTCATATAAATCATGGATAATAGGGGGGACGCCGACGAAGCCCAGTCTCAACTTGGCTTTGGGTAGCTTACGCTTTTTGGCATCGCTGATAAAGCTATCCAGCTCTTTTTCATACTCTTTTATATTGCCATTAAAGTCGGATGAACACACCAGCCAGAGGTGGTTTTCTATCCCTTTGACCAAGCCCTCTTGCCAACTTAGTCTGTCTAACTCAATCAGCTTTTTTCTCACCTGATCGCATTGTTCTTTCACTCTATTTGTCTTGGCACGATCGGTTTTGAAGTGGTGTTCCAGTCGTTCAATCTCAAAATTTAGCATCTCATATTCTCGATAATATGGGTAAGAAAAGGGGGTAACTTGCGTGCCTTGCTCTTTTAGTATCGCCATCAGTGAGTGGGTATTTGAGCAGTCTCCTTGCACAATGCCGATCACTTCATCGATGGAAAAGGTCGAGATGGTGGAATACATACCTTTGATCCACGAGCAGATATTACGGGGAAAGCCCTTTTGTTCAGCTTGTGCCACGAGTTCTTGCGAATTATTGAGCACAAAGATATTATTCAAATCTATTGCTTGATGCCCTGCACCAATGACAACTTCCATGGGAAATGAGGTGGTAAATCCTACTTTCATCTATCTATTTCTCCATATTCTAATCTTCAAGATATTCAAGATAAGCTATTTCTTTATCGTCAAGTATTTGCTTAAACTCTTTGATTTCGAGAGTAATAAGCTCAATATCACTATTTATTTGTTTGATTTTATGCGGGTCAGCAAAGACATTTGGGTCAGAGAGTGATAGTTGTTTTGTCTCAATCGCTTGCTTTTTTTGCGAGATATCTTGCTCAATTTGCAAGATCTCTTCATGCAGTTTATTTATCAGATAGGGATTGATTTTCTTCTGTTTTTCTTGTCTAATCTGAGGGCTCTTATTGCTTACTTTTTTCTCTTCTGTATTGATAATAATGCTCTCGATCAGTTGCTCGATGGGCTCCAATGACTCGCGCACAGTATTATCTTTAAAGACCCAGATCTTTTTAGCCACATTATTAATAAAATAACGGTCGTGCGAGACAAAGATTATCGTGCCCTCGTAATTGCTCAGGGCAGACTCCAGACTCTCTATCATGGCGATATCGAGGTGGTTTGTGGGCTCGTCAAGGATGAGTAAATTTGGCTTTTCGTGAATGATCTTTGCCAGACTCAGTCGCCCCTTTTCGCCTCCACTGAGAGAATTACAGACTTGGTCAACCTGATCTCCCGCAAAGCCAAATCTCGCCAAATAGCCGAGCACATAGCCGATCGGCTCATTGATAGCTAATTGCCAAATAGTGTCGAGAACAGTGCTATTTAAATCTAAATCATGAGTAACTTGGTCGTAATAGCCTATTTTCAATGAAGCACCATGCCAAATATTGCCACTGAGCGGTGGAACATTGCCCAAGAGAGTGTGAATCAGCGTTGTTTTACCACAGCCATTTGGTCCGAGAATGCAGATTTTGTCCTGATGATTGATATAGAGATTGATGTCTTTTGCCAGCGTTTTGCCAGGGTAGCCCAGCTCTATCTGCTCAAGGCGGAATATATCATTGCCACTTCTCTTATCAGTCTGAATATGCAGTTTAATGCTCTTTTCGTCTGTCGGTTTATCGATGATATCGAGCTTGTCCAGCATCTTGAGGCGTGACTTTGCTTGATTAGTCTTTTGCCCTGCCATATTCTTTTGGATAAAGTCAGTCGTTCTCTCTATCAGTTTTTGCTGTGCTTTATACTGCTTTTCTAATTGTGCATGACGCTCAGTCTTTTCTTGTTGATAAAAAGAGAAATTGCCTCCATAGGAAATCAGGGTCTTTTCACGCAATTCGTAGATTTGATTGACAGCTTTATCCAAAAGATGACGGTCGTGCGAGATGATCAGATAGGCAGAATTGCTGGAATTTAAGTAGGAAACAAGCCAGTCGATCATTTTGAGGTCAAGGTGATTGGTCGGCTCGTCAAAGAGGATAAAGTCGTGCCTTTCTAAGAGGGTATGGATGAGCCTCAGCCGCGTTCTTTCGCCTCCTGAGAGTGAGTTTATCGAACGCTGATGATAGTCTTCTGTAAAATTAAAAACAGTGAGCATGGTCTTAATGAGGTTTTCATAATTATAAGCGTCTTCTACATCAAGTTCGTGCTGCAGCTTTGATAGACGCTTGAGATGCATTTCGGAATTGTCTGTCTTGAGTATATGATGCAAGCCTTCTATTTTTTTTCTCAAGTCCAAAATATCCTGCCGTGCTGTGAGTAACCAATTAAAAACAGTGTCGTCAACAGTGAAATCGTACTCCTGAGATAAGATAGAGATCTGTGCATTTTTTGCCTGGGAAAGATGACCGTATTTGGCATGCATTTCACCAGAGATAATCTTGAAGAGAGTTGATTTACCAGTGCCATTACGCCCTACTAAACCAGCCCGCGTGTTTTTATCCAAAACTAAACTGATATCTTTAAACAAAAGCTTGTCACCAAACTCATGCCCAATGCCATCTAAAGATATTATACTCATTACATTAAACCTCTGTTACTTATCATTGCTCTTTAACTAAAAAATATATGAGGAATATTTGTCAAGAGATTTTGAGTGTCAAGGGGACTGGTGTGTTGATACTATCTGTACTAATCATCTTACTCCAAGAGTGTCAATTCCTCTGCCCCCTATACACTTGACTGCCTGTGACCCATTAATAGATTAGATCCCTTCAATTTCTCGAAGAGAAATTACTTACAGCAAAACAAAAATCAGCTGATTTTTTACCTAACTTTCGACGAAGTCGAAGTACCTAACCATTGCGAAGCAATGTACCTAACCCGCAGCGAAGCGAGGACCAAAAGTGTGTTGTTAAATAAAAAAAGTGAATTGTAGTGTTTGTAGGATATGGAACCATTTGTCAAAGACTTTAAACCTAAGTGAGTTGCAGTGCGTTATAGTGTGTTGCAGTGTGTTGTTAAATAAAAAAAGTGAATTGTAGTGTTTGTAGGATATGGAACCGTTTGTCAAAGACTTTAAACCTAAGTGAGTTGCAGTGCGTTGTAGTGTGTTGTAGTGTGTTGTTAAATAAAAAAAAGTGAATTGTAGCGTTTGTAGGATATGGAACTGTCTGTGTATTGTTGCTGTGTAGCGAAGCGAGGACCAAAGAAAATAATCATTGACAATATTAATAGAAGTATTTATATTGGTATCAATTTGATAAAATGGAGTGTATTATGAGAACAAAGCTTATTATTCTGTTTATCTTGCTCAGCGTGATGCTGATGGCAAACTTGCATGGAATTAGGGAGATGAGGGCACGCCAGATTGAGCCACCCACAGTGAGAGAACTGTTTTTATCCAATCCTGAGGATGGTGGTTTGGTGATTTATACCACCATACCCAATCTACGTTTTGATTCAAATATGAATAGTATCGTAAAGGTCGATGAGATGCCTCTGGATGGCAAATATAAGTTATATTTAAAGACTATGCGTAATCAGATTATTATTATCAAGTCGGTCGGTTATGCTGAATGTCATATCCATATAAGTAATCTGCAAGCGCAAGAGGGCAGATACTATGCCTTAGAGGATATTAGCGAAGAAGCGGGAATAGGCAATGCGCAATCTGTGATCTTCAATGTGAAGCCTGCAGACGCAACAATTCTCGTAGGGGGAAAGACATTTAAATCTGGTGAACCGCAGCCATTAGCCCTGGGTAGGCATCAGGTAAAGATAAGCCAGGAGGGCTATAAGAGTTTACAAGATGTGATTGAAGTAAGCGAAACGAGTATTTTATTTAACTATGATCTCAAGCGGATAGATGTTGTTTTGGTGACAGTTAATAGCACGCCAGACGAGGCAGATATCTATGTCGATAATGTGAATAAAGGGAAGTCACCACGTACTTTTTATCTCTACCCTGGCACTTATAATGTCAAAGTACAAAAGGATAATTATCTGGAAGTAGCAGAAACCATTAATGTGACAGAAAAGGGTACAAACTCATTCAGTTATCGCCTAACCAAGAACTCTGGTTATTTGAGCATCAGTGTAAAGACAGCAAATGCCAAGGTTTACTTGAATAATGAATTAAAAAGTTCTTATAGCAAAATGGAATTGAGCCCTGGTTTTTATAAAATGGAGGTAAAGGCAGAATCTCATGTGAGCTTTACCGAAACAGTTGAAGTAAAACTTGGCGAGACGCTGACAAAATCAATCACCCTCACTCCCAAGTACGGAGAATTGATGTTCTTGGTAAATCCCAATACAGC
>JAKPKU010000083.1 GCA_029553545.1 Candidatus Cloacimonadota bacterium | reverse complement strand
GTGACCAATCTAATAATTTTAAAACTTTTATTACTGGTTCATCTGAGAATTTCTCAACAATACTGTCTATTTCTGAATCGATAAAGCTACCTGACATTGAACACCTCTTTTATTCTTTAATTAATGCCATTATATGATACCCTATATTATTGTCAAGTAATATTTTAACTATATTTATTGTCTGTTTTCTAATTCAAAGCTCTCATATCTTTTTATTTCATAAAAACGCTCAATAAATCTCCTTTAGATTCTCTTTTGATTCCTATAAGATTACCTTTCATTCTCCAAGATAGCAAGGGGAATGTAAAGGGAATAACAAAGGCATATCATTGTTATTTAGGCATATACAACATTTAATTGAAAATTAGTAAAAAGAGAGAAAAGTTGACTTGATAACAAGATTTTTTGCTCTTTTTTGTGTCCCTATTTTTAGTAGAAAAAAGTTGTTTTTAGGCTGCATTTTTTTGTATTTTTTGTTATTTCTTGTGTAATAGGCTCTGGAAATTTTTTCTACATTTATTGGAATAAATTTCCTTCTTAAAAAGCTTTGTTTTAAAAAAACCTGCTTATTATTGCCATTTCATTAAAAAAACAATGGCACAGGGTTTGCAATCATATAGAGATAGTATTTTTGGAGGTGAACCGATGATTACCGATTTATTATTTGACAGAACCGCGTGTCCAGACTTAGAAAAGAGTATGGACGTATATTCTTTACGTCAGAAGACATTGGCTAATAATATAGCTAATGCTATGACTCCAGGTTATAAAGCGCAAAAAGTAGAATTTGAAGAAGAATATAGAAAATCATTGAATAAAAACAAAATAAAAGGTGATTTAACTGATGACAAACACATTTCATTAGGTAGAAAGCCAATTAATAAAGTATATCCACAAGTAGTATTGAGAGAAGATCCGATCAATGATACGGGTTTAAACAATGTTGATATCGATAGAGAAATGGCAGAGATGGCTGAGAATAGCCTTCGTTATGAAATGAGCACCAAGCTAATTTTGAAACGTTTTAACAATATAAAAAGTGCAATTAGAGGAAGATAAGGAGTAGAGCAATGAGAATAAAATCACTTTTTACAACAATGGATATAAGCGCACAAGGCTTATCTGTGCAAAGAACAAAGATGAATGTCATTGCCGAAAATATTGCCAATGCTGAGACAACCAAAACTGAAAATGGCGATCCATATAGAAGAAAAATAGTTCAACAACAATCAGGCAGCAAAGATCGTAAATTTATCGATTATTATAAGCCAAATATTATTAATATGACAGAGACTCAAAACGTTCATATGCCAGATCAAAAATTTAGATATCTCGATGAGAATAACCCAGTTGGCGTCCATGTCAGTGATATAATCAAGGATCCCTCGGCATTTAAAATGATTTACGATCCATCTCATCCAGATGCAAATGAGCAAGGCTATTTGGCAATGCCAAACGTAAATATTGTACAAGAAATGGTCGATATGATTTCAGCTTCGCGGTCTTATGAAGCAAATGTCACAGCATTAAATAGCTCCAAAGACATGATTAGAAATGCCTTAAAAATATAAGGTGGTAGCAAATGGCAATCAATAATATTCAGACTCAGCAAAGCAATGCAGGTAATATTTATCAAAAATATACAGAAAAATATCGTGCGCCAAAGTCAGAAAAACAAGAAATAAGAGTTAATCCAAAAAGCAACCCGCACCTCTATGAAATGCGGGATTTGAGCCCATCTGAGTTAAAAGATTTTCTCAGTTCAGATGAGAAAAAAGTGCTAAAAGAAGTATTTGGTGATTTAGCTGTTGACAAATATAGTAATAATTTTTATAATAGCTCAAAATCAACTGATTTGCTTAAAGGAAGTCAGATTGATATTAAACTATAGGGGGTATGAAAATGGTAGATCCAAGATTAACAGCTATCAATAAGATACGCGATATTGAAAACAACCTTGACAAAGCCCAAATAAAGCCCAAAAAAAATGAAGTATCTTTTAATGATACTTTAAAAAACTACATAAATAATGCCAATGACATGCAAATTGAAGCTGATAAAGATATAAAAAAAATAATTGCAGGTGAAGAAATAGACGCCCACGAAGTGATGACAGCAGTTGAAAAGGCAAGTATGAGCTTTGAAATGATCATGGAAATACGCAATAAAATGTTAGAAGCATATCGTGAAATAATGAAAAGCCCAATATAAGTAATTTTTGATTCTGGTTCAGAGGTTGTATGAAGGATAAATTTAATCATGTAGCAAGTAAATTCAAAGATGTTTATCTAAGAATGGAATTAAGACAGAGGGTATTGCTCGCTGTCTTACTTGTTTTAACTATTACAGTAATCGTTTGGCTTATTTCATGGAGTACAAAGGTCGAATATAGTTTGCTTTTTGCAAAATTGAGCCCTGAAGATGCTCAAACTGTGATCACCAAGCTCGATGAACAAAAAATACCATATAATATTAAAGAAAATGGCACAGCCATCTATATACCCGCTGACAAAGTGCCCGCAACGAGAATTAATCTTGCATCAGAAAGTATTGGAGCAAAAAGCCAAGGCATCGGGTTTGAGATATTTGATAAGACACAATTGGGCACCACAGAGTTTCAACAAAAGATTAACTATCGCCGCGCAATGGAAGGCGAGCTTCAACGCACCATTATGTCTATTGCAGGGGTTGAATATGTACGAGTTCATTTAGTATTCCCTGAAGAAAAGATATTCAAAGAAGATCAAGAAGACCCCTCTGCCTCTGTAATGATCAATACGAAGCAGCGATTGTCTGAAAAGCAAATTACAGGCATTAGCAATTTAATATCTTCTGCAATTGAAGGGCTTGACCCTGCAAGGGTAACAATTGTCGACCAAAATGGTAAGATTTTAACAGAAGCATTTGATGACGGTGTGACAGGGCTTTCTAATAAGCAACTGCGTATTCAAACAGAATATGAAAACAAACTTTCACTCAAAGTGCAATCTATGCTTGATCAAATACTCGGTGTGAACAATTCAGTTGTGAGAGTAACAGCAGAGCTAAACTTTGACCAAGTTGAGACAACAGTAGAGAAATACGACCCAGAGGGGCAAGTCGTTCGTTCCGAAGAGCTCGAATCGAATAATCTTACTAATATGAAAGATGACATTACCAATACAAGTGAACATCAAATAACAAATTATGAGATAAACTCAACTGTGCAAAAGATTATTAATCAGACAGGCAGCGTTAAGCGAATGACCGTCGCTGTTAATGTTAATTATAAAACCAAAATTGAAGAAAAAGATGGCAAAACAGTTAAAGAGTATACTGAACGTAGCCCAGAAGAGATTCTTGGAATTCAAGCATTGGTGCAAAATACTGTTGGTTTTGATGCAGAACGCGGAGATCAATTAGTTGTCAATTCAACTCTCTTTGACAATACAGAAATAGAATTACAAAAGTCTGAACGTGATAAAGAAATCCGGAATCAAAAGCTTATTGATATGGGAGAAAAAGCTTTTGTCATAATCATTTTAATTGTTCTAATAATAGTCTTAATCAGGCAGTTTAAAAAGATCTTTGCTGTACCTGAAGCTGAAATAGCAGAAATGGAAGAGCTAAGACCTGCTTTTGCAGAGGGAGTTGGTGTCGGGGAAGGCTTCTATCATGAAGGTGAAGAGGGTATGCCTATGGGTGAAGGGAAAATATCTTATACATATAAGCCTATGAAAGATATAGAAATAGAACAAACGGAAGCTATTCTTTTACAAGAAGCTATACAGAAGTTTATTATTGAAAACCCTGATGTTGCTGTTAGGCTTATAAAAAGCTGGCTGATAGAGAATAATCCACTCGCTGCATTGCATCAGATGCAAAAAAAATGACATTAGTTTAAGGTTATAAAAAGAGGTTACAATGAACTTTGATTTTCAGTTTTCACCAGAAGTAATAGCAATGTATCAAGAGCTGATAAAAGATATGGATGGCAAAACAAAAGCAGCAATATTAATGATTGGCTTAGGTACAGAGGCTTCTGCAAATGTTTTTAAATTGCTTTCTGATAATGATGTAGAATTGATTACGGCAAAAATAGCCTCATTGAGCTCTGTTGAACCCAGAATATCAGAAGCTGTTTTCGAAGAGTTTTACGAAATGATAAAAGCACAAGAGTACATTTCTCTTGGCGGTATAGAATATGCAAAAGAGCTACTACAAAGTGCCTTGGGCGATGTTAGAGCAATGGAAATCATTAAAAAGATACAAAGAATGCTGCAAGTTAAAGGATTTAATGTCCTCAAACAAGTTGACTCGACTCAGCTGCTCACCTTTATTCAAAAAGAACACCCTCAGACGATTGCTCTTGTACTTACTCAGCTCGAACCATTGCAGGCAGCAAATGTGTTAACAGAGCTACCAGAAGATCTGAGAAATGACGTCGTAATACGTTTTGCTGCAATGGAAAGGGTATCACAAGAAATGATAAATACAGTTGAACAAATCCTTGAAGAGAGAATAGACTTCTCACAGCAAGGAAGCCAATTTGGCGGGGTAAGAGCTGCAGCGGATATCATCAACTTAGTTGGATCTACAGTCGAAAGATCCATTTTGGAAGCTATCTCTGCAAAAGATCCAAAACTTGCTACTGAAATTAAGAACTTGATGTTTGTCTTTGAAGATATCTTGTATCTCGATGACAGAACAATACAGATGATATTGCGTGATGTTGACCAAAAAGATTTGGCAATGGCATTAAAAGGCGTGGTCGAAGAAGTACAAGAAAAGATCTTTAAGAATATTTCAGAACGTGGTGCAACAATTATTAAAGAAGAAATGGAATATGCAGGTCCTGTACGTCTAAGAGAGGTTGAAACAGCCCAACAAGCTATTTTAGATGTGATAAGAAAGAAAGAAGAGCTTGGAGAAATTCAGCTCACTAAGGGCGGTGAAGACTTTGTACAATAGGAAGTAATCATCTATGAGCTTTAATAAAAATGGACAAGAATACTTTTTTAATATCAATCCTGGAATGCAGGCAAAAAATGCAAGATTTGTAGATGGACATCCTGACCCTTCTACAAGCATTTTTGATCTACATCAGCTTGCTCTTATTAATAACATGATTGAGAATAATGTAAATAAAACCATCGAAAAAATGAATCTGAAGATGGAACAAGAGAACAAAGATAACTATCAAAAAGGGCTTAAAGAAGGTACAAAACAAGCTCAACAACAACTGCAAGCGCAAGTCAACCAAACTCTGATCATCTTAAATCAATTGATAGCAAATCTTAGCTCACAAGTCGACAGATTGAGAGAGGATCAAGAGCAAGAGATACTATCTTTTATCATAACAATTGCAAGAAAAGTAATTGATATTGAGCTTGAAACAAACCCAAATATTGTGCTCAGTGTATTAAAAAATGCCTTGAACTTGCTGAATGAAAGAGAAGAAATAAAAATACTGGTCAATGCAAAAGATTGGCTTACTGTAAAAAATAATATTGATAAACTCAATTTGCAATTTGACTTACCAAAGCAAGTAGAGATTGTAAATGCGCCTGATATTAGTCCTGGAGGGTGTAGAATAGAGTTTAACTCTGGTTCTGTAGATGCTGATATTGATACACAATTTGATGAGATAAGAAGAAAGCTCCTAAAAAATGTTTAATAATCTGAATTTACAAAAGTACTCAGATATATTGGCAAAAACAAACTCTATCAAACAAAATGGCACGGTATCTCAAATTATCGGCTTAATAGTCGAGTCTTTAGGTCCCGCTGCTTCTATAGGTGACATTTGTTATATTCATACTAATGATGATGTTGTGCACATGGCTGAGGTCGTTGGATTCAAAGGAAATAAGACACTCTTAATGCCTCTCAAAGAGCTATATGGCATTGCACCTGGAAATAGAGTGTCAACCTTCCGCGAACCGTTTTCTGTCTCTGTTGGAGATGAGCTCATGGGACGTGTGCTTGATGGCTTAGGTAATCCGATGGATGGCAAAGAATATCTTAAATTAAAAGAGAAAAGATCTGTCTATGCCAGCCCTCCCAACCCCCTGACACGTGAAAGAATTACGGAGCCTTTGCAATTGGGAATCAGAGCCATTGATGGACTTTTGACTTGCGGCAAAGGACAAAGAACGGGTATCTTTGCAGGTAGCGGTGTGGGAAAAAGTGTTTTGTTAGGCATGATGGCACGATATACAAAAGCAGATGTCAATGTGATAGCACTTATTGGCGAGCGTGGACGTGAGGTGAGAGACTTTATAGAAAGCGATCTGGGAGAAGAAGGTCTAAAAAGGTCAGTTGTAGTCGTAGCTACATCTGATCAAGCTGCATTGACGCGTGTAAAGGGAGCCCTTGTAGCAACCACAATCGCAGAATATTTTCGAGATCAGGGTTTAAACGTGCTTTTGATGATGGACTCAGTCACGCGCTATTGCATGGCATTACGCGAAATAGGATTAGCAGTGGGTGAACCTCCAACGACAAAGGGATATACCCCTTCTGTTTTTGCAGCTCTACCAAGGCTTTTGGAGCGAGCTGGAACCTCGGCAAAAGGTACGATTACAGGGCTTTATACAGTACTCGTTGAAGGTGATGATATGGATGAACCTATTGCCGATGCAGCGAGGTCTATCCTTGATGGACATATCGTGCTCTCAAGAAAAATAGCTGCCAAAGGACATTATCCTGCAATAGATATTTTAAATAGTATTAGTCGTGTGATAAACAGTGTCGCAAGCCCTGAACATAAAGATAATTCCAAAAAAGTATTTGAGATATTAGCCACTTATCGTGAGTCCGAAGACATGATTAATATTGGGGCATATTCAAGAGGGGCAAATGCTAATATTGACTTTGCTATAGATAAAATCGGCGGGGTGAACCAGTTTTTAAAACAAAGAATTGAAGAATCTTCTGCATTTGAAGATACCGTAGAGGGATTAAAGCTACTAATTGAATAAATCATAAAGGAGAAGCTATGCGTTCAGCAATACATATTACACACGAAGCTGCAAAGAAGATTGGTGGCATAGGTGCAGTTCTCTCTGGTATTTGCACCAGCCAAAATTACTTAGGCTTTTATGATAAAACCTTTTTTTATGGACCTTTATTTGATGATCAAGAGAACTCTCAAGATAGGCTCGGTAGTAATGCGAAAGTCCTGTTTTCAAATATTGATCATGTGTATAATTCACCATATGATATAGCTTTTCGTAGCATTGTCGAGAAATACCATATCGACTTGGTATATGGGCAAAAAGAGATTTTTGACGATATTCACCCTGATAAATCAACAACGATTGATATTATTTTGCTCAGCATTAAGAATATCAGGGCAGATTTATTGAGTATTTATAAATTTCAACTCTGGGAATTATTTAAGTTTAACTGCCAGTTATATGAGTCAGATTGGGATTTCGAGCAGTATCTACGCATAGCAATACCTCTTAGAGATATCTTTAAAGTGCTGATTAATACAGATCAGGCAATTGATTATTTTTCACATGAGTATATGGGCGTCTGCTCGTGTCTGTCAATTTTAAAAGATAAAAAAGCGAGTGAAAGACTCTTTTTTTATGCGCATGAAGTATCGACCGCCAGGGTGATTGTAGAGGGGCATCATGGGCATGATATTAGTTTTTACAATATATTAGAGCAAGATTTGGGACGTATTTCTTTAGAAGAGAGGTTTGGTTCACAAAAGCATAACTCGAGAAATGAACTGATTAAATATGCAAAGCTCTTTGATAGAATCTTTGCAGTCGGCGACTGGGTAAAAAAGGAGTTCCAATACCTTGTACCTGATGTAGTGACAAATAAGATAATAGTTACCTACAATGGTGTTCCTGTGAATTCAGTTGATTTGCAGAGAAAGCTCGCCAGCAGAGAAAAAGTACAAAAGTATTGTGAGACCTTATTTAATTTTACTCCAGATATTATTATGACCCATGTTACACGATTAGTCATTAGCAAAGGTTTGTGGCGTGATATCGCTCTCTTGGAGCAGCTTGATAATTACTTTCATGAAAATCATCTCAAAGGTTTTTTTGTTATCCTCTCTACTTTAATCGGCACAGGGCGGCCAAGCTCTGATATACACAAAATGGAAGAAGAATACGGCTGGCCCCTTCTACATAAAGAAAACTGGCCCGACTTAGTAGGTTATGAAAATGATGTTTTTTGGTCGGTGCAGTATTTTAATGCTAAATCAAAAAATATTAAGGCAGTTTTCATCAATCAATTTGGTTTTACACCTCAGCAGTTGGGCAAGCGATTGCCCTCAGGTACAGACTTTTCAGACCTACGAATAGCGTCTGACGCCGAGCTTGGCATGTCTATCTATGAGCCTTTTGGGATTGCACAAATTGAGACGATTCCTTACGGTGGGATTGCCGTATTGAGCCGTGCTTGTGGCTCTGCCTTTCTTTTAGAAAAAGTATGGCAAACGAAAGACCAGCCATTTCACATCATAGATTTTGCCAAAACAGACGACCCCTCTTTAGATTATTTTTCATTAAATGCGCAGCAAAGAACTAATATTGAAAAAGATATTTTAATGCGAGAAGCAAAAAGCGTTTATGAAAAGCTCCCGAAATCTGATCATATGAGACAAAGCATCTTTGAAAACTGCATAGAAAACGCTCATGGCTTAGAATGGAATACTATTGCAAAAAATATAATCATATAAAGGAGAATTTATGAAACCAATTATCACCTTTAAAGACAACCACCTTGGAGAAATTCATATTGTTATACCAAAGATCAGAGAAGTGACTCGTGGCTTAGGTTCTGTCGTGATTACCTACGATAATGGTGACAAAAGAAACATTGACACAAAGAATCAGACAGAGCTTCTAATCGAAATAACTGACGCCATTAGTAATTATTACAATGATTTGAAATAATCTCTTGACAATTTTCTTTGTTTCGGCTATTATTCTTTGAAAAGGAGAGGACAATGAATAAACAAAAAATATTAGTACTTGATGATGAAGATGCAATTCGCTTATTACTAAAAAAGCTTTTTGAAAGAAAAGGCTTTGAAGTTATTGAGGCTGCAAGTGCTGAAGAAGCACAAGAAATCTTGCAGAAAGACTTTATTCAAATTATGTTTTTTGATATAAATCTACCTGGCATGAATGGCATAGAATTGTGCAAATTAGTTAAAAGGCAGCATCCTATAGACATTATCCATGCCATGACAGGTTATTCTTCTTTATTTGAACTTGCGACCATTAGAGAAGCAGGCTTTGAAGACTATTTTGTTAAGCCTTTAAAACTTGATGCCGTCTTAAAAGCAGCAGAATATGCAGCTGAAAAGATTAGCAGATGGAGGACACAAAAAGCTTAAAACTCTGCTTTTACCTCCATGCGCACTTGATGAATTGTCTTTCGTTGTGGATAATCATAACCTGAATAATCAAAAGACAAGTGCGTATAGGTATTAAATCTATAGTACACACTATTATTCCACTTAACAATAGTGCCTTTTCTTTTATCTTCAGGTAAATATAAGTTTTCTGTATAGCTTGAAGTGTTTTGCAAAAAGTCTATTTTACTACTGATTCTACACCTATCGCCCAAGAAATACATTATATCTTCAGAAATACCTTTCTGTACTGTACTCCATGAAGAAAGATAGTTTTTATTGTTGTCAACGCTAAATGTTGTTTTCGTATTGAAAATTAGGTTATTGCTAAACACATACTTCATATTAATATTGCTCTGTTTACTCTCTGTATTTAGCAGATACCTTGAATCATACTCTTTTCCTGCAATAAATGAGAGCTCCCAATCCATTTCCAAATATCTATTCAGCAATACTTGCAGCTCATGGCTTTTTTGTGTATTCTTCGAGGGTTCTTGGTATCTATTATCGAGCCCCTTTTCATTATTTAATACATACTTAAAGATCAGTTTACCAGGTATATGATTGTACCAAAGCGTCTCTCGTAGCAATATCTTGCTGTAAATACTTGTAGAATCCTGCATTAAATAGTTATGATTCAGCAGATATACCTGCACTTTATCGGGCTCTTTGGTGCTTTCATAAACATAATACCATGAATCAAGCTGGAACTTCTTGACAAAATTATTATTAAGCTTGAGCTTATTAAAACTAATAATACCATTCAAATCTGCTTTTAAATCGATAGTCTGCACAGGTTTACCTGCCATTGCATAAACCCAGTCATACTCTCCATCTTCGCTCCAAACACCCAAACTATCATAAAAGCCTTGAGCGCTACCAACATACTGCAATTCCCTAATTTTTGGATAGTACTCAAGGTTGCTAATCGAGTAATTGACATAGGTTTGCAACAGTGAATTTAAAAAAGTATTATTAGCACGCGCCTCGACAAAGTCATATTTTTGATTCTCGCTATTGCCTAAATAATCAACAGTCTTGTGCGAATAATTGACTGCATTAGTATTGAGGCTTTTGGCATACATTAACTCAGTTTTATAGAGGTCAGCGACATAGCTTTGCTGATATTCTCCCTTCCAATCATAGCGTTTATCTTGCTTATATGAAGCGCCAGCAGAGAAGTATTTGAGTTTATTAAACTTTAGTTCAATCATATCCGACATGTTTTTATAAGCCGCAAAAATAGTGTCTGCTCTAACATCTTTATTCTCTATCAGGTCTTTCGACAGCTGTAATTTAAATGGTTGGAACTGATAAGCAGTCATTAAGCTATGATTAGTCGAAGCCAGCTCTTCCCCACTCTGTAGATCTTGTTCACCAACAATAAGATTATAGTTCAGCTCTGGAAAGAACCTCTGCTGCGAAAGTCTAAACTCATTAATCAACCTAATTTGTTCATCATAATTATTATGATTTAAGAGTTTTATATAAAGCTGATTACTGGCTTTGTCATAATAATTTAGCTTTATTTTGCTCGTATAGCTGGTACTGGCTAGTGAATCGGGATTATGAAAATAGTAAAACTGGAAATCATAGGGTTCTTCTATCTCAGCATAAGTAATTAGATTCTTTTTCTTTTCACGAAACCCAAAACTTATCTTTGGCTTGAGAAAAAGCTCAGCAAGATCAAAGCTCAACTCAGCATCCTGGATATAAGAAAAGTCGTCACTTGAATCTTTGTTTGAATATGTATTTTTATCATAATCTGAAAGAAGTATCTCATATTTAAGCTGATAAATATCATGCTCATACGCCAATTGCAGATCCCAATTAGCTTTGTATTCTGGCGCATAAAGCCTCACAATGGGAAGATAATTACCAAGCCCAGACCCCACATACTCATAACTATGCACACCTAAAAGCGTATAATCTCCATTGTTTTCACCTACATAAGTAAAGCTTACATCATAGACTGCGAGGCTATCTCCAGGCGCATAGACATAGTATTCATTTATACCATCATGCACCTTTTTATAATTACCAAAACCTTCGTCAACGAGCTTATCACCTGCAGCATAAACTGGCTTATCACCACTTTCTTTTAACAAATCGATATTGTCATCAGTTAATGTAAAAGAGAGGGGGTTGTTTTTGTCGTCAACACTAACTATGCTATGTGTAGAAAAAGACAACCTATCAGTGATATATGTTTTATTATTAAGGAGATATAAATTCTTACGATAGTTTTCATCCGAGTATTGAAAGGTTGCTTTTATTCTGCTATCAGATGAAATAATATTCTTTATCTGAAAGCTAATTGTCCCCTCATCATAATCAATATAGTAGTCTTCCCCCCTCTGCATCAGCTGCGAGTTCAGATAAATAATCTCCGTACCAGCAATAATCTTCACATTTGTGTATTCATTTGAGGGCTTTAAATAATAGGGACCTTGTTTACCGTTTGTACCCAGTAACTCTATATCAGCTGACTTGCCTTTTGCCACAGCAATTGCGGCTTGCAACTCATTATTATTAAAATACTTTGCTTTCACTCCTTCAAACTTGTTTAAGTAGTTTATAAACTTAGTATCATAAAACTCAATTTCGAGGTCACCAAAGGCAATTTCATACTGCTTGCCATACAATTTAAAATATATTTCATCAAGATTACTCAGTTCTCGTGTATTGCCCTCAGGTGTTATCGGAGATTGACTATCATTTAGTTGAGCGTCAATAAATACATTATCAGATAATTCGCCAGAGAGCTTTAAATACATTGATTGATTGAGGCTAAAGTCATTATCATTGCCAATGGACACAGAAATTGTCTTGCTGCCGGAGAATGTCAGTTTCTTATTATCTGCCCAAAAGTCAAATATCTCTCTTTTTGGTGAATTAATCGCCAATGAATCGGCAAGGTCGTGTATTTGATAATTAAAAAGTGGTGGTATGTCTTCAGGCGAATAAAACAGATATGATACTTGAATATAATTAGCTTCAAGCTCGCTAATAATCTTAATCTCGCCTTGTATATAGTCTATCTGATAATCTTTATCTCGAATTAGAGTAGAGTCCGCAGCTACTACAGATTCTGAAAAAGGGACAATTCTTTTTTCTTCAATTTTGATGGTTTCTTTTGCTGTCGAGGTTTCAATCGTTTTTATTGCCGAGATAAATTGAATTTTAGCAAAGCAGACAGTGCTGAAAAGTATAATCCCAAACAATAAACAAATTGTTTTATTCATAACAGCTATTCTTATTAAAAAAATGAGCCTCCATTTGAGGAGGCTCTATTTTTGTTTAAACATATTTTATTGGTGCATTGCCTTGTTTACGTTGTTTGCAAGCTCCATTAAAGTATTTATTTGAGCCTTTGTAAAGGTCTTTTCTGTATTGTTTTTTACGACATCTTCAATTTTTAGATAATTATCTTGAATAGTACTATACCATTCTCTTGATTGAATTTCTTGATTGCCAATCATACTATAGTTATAAATAATATTTGCCAAGATACCTTTTTGATCGACAATTTCTGTCTTTTCAGCTGAATAGTTTGCATTGATGAGTGTGCAAATTCTGTATAATCCTTGTGTCCAGCCACCGACTTGGACGAGAGTCAGCAAATCATATTGTTGTGTTTCATAGAGAGAGATTTCGATCTGGTTCTTATATTTATCGAGCGAAGTTTGAAGTTCTTCCCATTTATCTTGTTGAATCATATTTAACAATTCATCAGATAACTTTTGCACATCTTCTTTCACGCCAATAAGCTTTGAAAAGTCTATCATCAAGTTTGCAATTTCAGTTAATTTACTCTTATTTCTTGATTTTGTAGCAATTATTGCGTCTGCTGTAAGGTAGCCGAGATAGTATGAAGCAAGGAAAACATCATTAGTGTCGTTTTGATATTTAGCATCAAGTACCTTATCAAAGTCTTCTCTTTGTAAGTGGTCGAGGGAATTAAACAAGTCTGCAAATGTTGGCAAATAGAAATTCCTATATTCGACAGTAACTGTTGCATCGTCAGTTTCAACGTTTTCTTTTTTTCCACAAGCAAAAAGTAGCGTAGCAGCAAGTAGCAATATTAATAATTTTTTCATAGCCATTACCTCCAATAATAATTAATTTGTTCAATAATACTTGATATATGTTATTATGTCAACATAAATCGTATTATTTTTGAAAATAATTGTTTTCTTATTATAATCAAGCATTTTTTAAAGCTGATATTCGCTTAATGGCTCGCCAATTAACTGATATGTGTCTATGGAAATTTGCAACTCTTCATTTGTAGGGATCACCATAATAGTTACAGGAGAATGAGGTGTAGAAATGATACCTTCTGTCGATCCGAGCACTTTATTCTTTTCAAAATCCATAAAAAGCCCAATATTCTCCAGGTTACGGCATATTCTCTCGCGCATTTTAACGCCATGTTCACCAATGCCACCAGTAAACACGATACCATCGACTTTCACTAAGTTTGCAGAATAACCACCAATATACTTTCTAATGCGATAGGAATAAACATCCAATGCTTCAATCGCATTTTTGTTATTATTCTCTGCTTCACGTTCCAAGTCACGTAAGTCATTAGATATACCTGATAGTCCAAGCAACCCCGACTTTTTATTTAAAATATTATTAATATCACTTGCTGAATAGCCACGTTCTAAGAGATAAATAATGATAGAAGGATCAATATCACCGCTACGAGTGCCCATTAATAAGCCTTCAAGCGGGGTAAAGCCCATTGATGTTTCAACAGATTTTCCACACGCAATTGCAGTTATTGAGGCGCCATTGCCCAAGTGACAAGTGATAAGGTTTGTATTTTCAGCGACACGCTTCATGAGTTTTAAAGCACGGTTTGCGACATAGCGGTGGCTTGTGCCATGAAAGCCATATCTCCTAATTTTATATTTATCATAAAATTCTCTTGGCAGACCATAAAGATATGCTGCTGGTGGTAAAGTTTGATGAAAAGCTGTATCAAAAACAGCAACTTGTGGGATATTTGGCAAGAGCTTTTCAAATATTCTAATCCCAGTCAAGTTGGGTGGATTGTGTAGTGGCGCAAGCTCAATATTCTCTTCAATCGCTTGAATTACAGAGCCATCAATGATTGTCGATGCTGAGTATTTTTCACCACCATGCACTACACGATGCCCAATGCCAGAAATCTCATCAATAGACTTGATCATGCCATGATCTTTGTCAGTTAATGCTTCAACTAAAAGCTCAATCGCTTTTTCATGATTCAAAATCTCACAAGTTGTTGCGTACTTTCTACCTTGTGAATCTTGCGAAATTGTGGCATTCTTAGCGCCAATACGCTCGATCAATCCTCTACCAATCGACACTTGATTAGGCATGTAAAACATCTCATATTTCAAAGATGAGCTACCACAATTAATAACTAAAATCTTTTTGCTTGGATTTGCTTTTGCTTCGTTATTAGCCATTTTTCCTCCAATTCATATCTTTTACTCTTTTGAGTACATAATTATAAATATGTATTTTTTGGCAACCTATATTTTCAGCAATGTCACAATGAATCTGCTTCATATAAAACCAAGGCAACTTACCCATATATGCTTAAAAAATGCCTTGTTTTTCAATTAAATTAGACACAAAAAATACACATGATTATTGAGGGTATTGATTAACGGATATTTCAGGTTGATAAGATTGAAAAACACTGAGAGCAGAGATATGATTGATTTTTAACAACCAAGTAGAGGGCGTTGAATAATGCATAATTCAGATTTACAGACTTGAAGAATAATGGGTTGTTAGAACTGAGAGCTGAGTTGATGGGTAATTTCGCTTCGTGAACTTGATTGATGGATCTGGAACAACTAATGGTAGTTGTTGGTCGGTGGAATAAAAAGTTGCCTCCAAACCCGCTCGTAGTAGGCATCTGCTGATTTAGGTAAGAATAGTTTTCAAAAAAACCCATTTTGTCCTGCCAATATATATAGAGGGGGTTGATTTAATTTATGATTCTGTTTTTTTCTTTTAAAAGCTATTTTGGTTACTATGCAACAGCCTTACTAAAGATAGTAGATTGTAAAAAAAACACCTCTAAACCCGCTCGTAGTAGGCATCTGCTGTTTTAGGTAAAAATAGTTTTCGAAAAACTCCGTTTTGTAAGCCCTATATATATAGAGGGTGATGTTTTTTAATTCTGCTTTGTTCTTTTATAAGTTATTTTTGTTTATAATGCAACAGCCTCTTATTTTGTAATGAGGATAAAAAATTTTGTAATTTGGGTATTATGCAGATAGTTCGAAGTTTTGTTTAATCATTGTTTTTCTTCTTTTGTTCTTCATTATTTATTTTTAAAAATGATAAAGTTCTACTTGACAAAATATGGCTTTAAGATAAATTGAATAAAGGTTGAAAATGACAGACTGAAATGGTCGTTTTTTCAACCGATACCACTGTGAAAGCAGTGGTATAATTATAATGAGAGGAGAGGCTTATGATAGAAAAGATCGAGCCGACGATCAAGAAAGCCTGCGCAGCGAACGGCGTTGGGCTTTATGACATAGATGTGAAAAACACAGCAAAGGGGCTGGTTGTTTGCGTTTTTATCACTAAGATTGGCGGTGTAAGCGTTGATGATTGTATTAATGTTAATAACTCAATAAGCCTTGATTTTGACGTTAATGAGCCATTTCCAAATAAATATTATCTTGAAGTGTCGTCACCAGGATTGGAAAGGCCTCTCAAATTCAAAAAACACTATATGAGTGCAATTAATGAAAACGCCAAGGTTACCTATGTTGACAATGGACAGAACGTTACAATTACAGGCACTCTTTTAGAAGTTGATCAAGATAATATTACCATAAAAACAGAAAAAGAGACGATTACAGTCCCTTTTAATAATATAAAAAAGGCTAAAACAGTTTATCATTTTGGAAAGAAGGAGAATTCATGAGCGCAAATTTACTGGCAATTATTACAGAGTTGGCAAAGGTTAGACAATTAAATCAAGAGCAGCTTCGAGAAGTAATAATCGATAGTCTTTATAATGCTTTATCAAAGAAATTAAAGCCAGAAAATGAATTAGAAGTAATTGCAGATTTTAATTCAAATTATTTAGGCATAAAGTTTAAAAAGATAGTTGTTGAAAACGATGAATCTTTTGCTCAAATCTCTCTTGCTGAAGCACAACAGCACGATCACAATGCCTATTTAGGGCAATTAATAGATAGTGAACTTCCAATCAATGCGCTCGAACCAAAATTGGTAAAAATCGCTCGTGAAGAAATAAGCTTTAAGATTAAGAGACTCGAAGAAGATCGTAAAATGTTCGATTATGAAAAACAAAAGAATCAAATAGTTTATGGTAAAATAAAGAAAAATGAATACAATGGTTATATCGTCGATATTGGCTTTGCTGATGCGCTTTTACCTCAAGAAGAACAGATCGACGAAGAGTTTTATAAAGTCGGAGATAATATCCGTGCATACGTTTTGAGCGTCAGAAAAAGAGCAAATGAAGTCACCGTTATTTTGTCTCGTGCTCACCCAGAATTTGTCAAAAGATTGCTTGAATTAGAAGTACCAGAAGTGCATACAGGTGAAATAGAAATCAAGAAAATCATACGTGAACCTGGTATCAGAACGAAAGTTGCCGTTTATACAAAGAGACCAAACCTCGATCCTGTTGGTGCTTGCCTTGGACCAAAAGGTATTCGTGTTGACGCAATTAAAAAAGAATTACATGGCGAAGCAATAGATATTTTAGAATGGGATGATGACCCTAAAGTACTCATTGCTAACGCAATTGGACCAGAGCTTGTCAATAAAGTGTATATAACAGAAAAAGGACGTTTTTCACGTATTATAGTTTCAGAAGAGAACAAGAATTTAGCTATCGGTAAATTAGGCAAAAATGTCAGATTGGCAGCACGTTTAACTGACTATAAAATTGATATTTACACACAAGATGAATTTGAAGATAAACTTGCCGAAGAACGACGCATCACCAGCCATATTAGTGAGCTTGATGGAGTAAGTGCAAAAATTGCAGAGATCCTTAAAGAGCATGGCTACACCTCAGTACAAGATATATATATCGCATCAGAAAAAGAGCTTTGCAATATCAGCGGTATTGGCGAAAAAATAGTTAAAAACTTAAAAGAGGCATCACAGCATTTTTAATGACAAATAGAGCTTCCAAAGCAAATCACACACCTGAAAGACGGTGTGTGATTTGTAAAAAAAAGGGTCCAAAAGATAGCATGTACAGAATAGTTTTTATAAATAAGCAAATAATTATTGACTTAAATAAGGGACTAAATTCTTATGGCTATTACATATGTGGTTTAAATGATTGTTTAAAAAAGCTCTTTTTCTGGAAGACAAATAAAAGAATAAAAAACATAGAAATTTAGAGGTAAATAAGAGAATATATGTTTGCACCAAGTAGTAAAGAAGAATTAGATACAAATGATAAAGTTATTACTTTGCTTCAGCTTGCACAAAAGGCTGGCAAGCTTATTTGCGGTTTTGATAGCGTTTCAAGATCAATACACAAAGGTAATATTAAGCTCATTATCTTAAGTAAAGACCTCTCTTTACACACAAGAAAAAAAATTGTTTCTCTTAACCAAACACTAAATATTCCTATTGCCGTTTGGGGTGAAAAAAGATTCTCTTTAGCATTTATACATAAAGAGACTGGCATTATAGCCGTCACAGACACAAATTTTAAAAATGGATTGTTAAAACATATATAGCACAAAGAATTGGAGGAACAGTTGGCTTTACGTGTACATGATTTTGCAAAGGAACTAAAGATTTCATCATCTGCTTTAATGAAGCATTTAAAAGATATGGGTATAAATGTTAATCACCATATGAACTATCTTGATGATGAAGATTTAGAAAAGATTAGAAATAAGTTCAAATCTGAAGCTGAGAATATTAAACGCATAGATAATGAAAGAAAACGTATTCAAGAACAGCTTCGGGAAGACAAAAGCGAACCAGTTAGGGCTAAAGATACAAAAGCTGAGCCTACTAAAACGACTGAAAAACCACCTGTTCAAAAAGCTAAACAAGAACCAATTTATACAAACACAGAGGCTCCAAAAGAAGCTACGACTGCACATCAAACTCCCCAAAGACCCTATAGAGAAAGATCTGAACAGTCAAGAGAAACATATGAAAGAAAACCCTATCGTGATAATAGAGATAACTCTGAACAGAGAAGACCTTATCGCGAAAACAGAGAAGGTAGCGAGCAAAGAGCTTATCGTGATAATAGAGAAGGTACGGAACGAAAACCTTATCGCGACAATAGAGAAACTGGTGAACAAAGACCTTATCGTGATAATAGAGAAGGCAGACCTTCAACAGGTTACAAAGAAAACAGATATCAAACTGATAATAGAAGTAGAGATCAAAGACCACCAAGAGATAGTCGCCCTCAAGGCTCCAGAAGACCAGATGACCCTTCTCAAACAAGACCGCCAAGAAGACCAGATAGCAGAGAAACTGGTTACAAAAGACCAGATCGCCCTTATCAACAGAGGGATTATAGCCAATCTACTTCGTATCAGCAACATGATGATGAAAAACAACAATATACAAGAAGCAGATCAGAGGCTCCACGCCAAAGAAGTGCTATGAATGTTAAAGCAAGCGCAGAAAAAGTTTTGGCGCTCAAAATTCCTGATGGTGCAAAGCAAGAAGCTCGTTCTTTTGGCAAAAATAAAAAGCTTACTGTAGATGAATTAGGCGACAAGAGTAAACACTTACAAGCGAAACTCAAAAACACTAAGAGACGTAGAGGAGTCACTCTTCACCCAGAAATAGATGAAGGCTTATTAGAAAAGAATATTAAAAGCGTACTAGCTGGTACTAAAAAGAAAAGAAAACATAAAAAAGAAGAGAAAAAATCGCTTAATGACGATATCGATGTATCAATTTCAATTAGCGAATTTACTTCTGTTAGTGAGCTTGCAAAGCTTATGGATAGACAGCCGTCAGAGATTATTTTAAAATTTATGGAAATGGGCAAAATGGTCTCTATCAACCAAAGACTTGACCGCGAATCATTGGAATTAATTTGCGATGAATTTGAGTTTGATGTCAGTTTTGAAGATGAATATGGCGCTGACATTATCGAAGATACCATAGAATATGAAAATGCTGAAGAAGTGTCAAGACCCCCTGTAGTAACGATTATGGGGCACGTTGATCATGGTAAAACATCAATTTTAGACTATATAAGAAACACAAAAGTAGTAGCAGGAGAGTCTGGTGGCATCACCCAACATATCGGAGCTTATCAAGTGAACCATAATGGGCATCGAATCACTTTCTTAGATACACCTGGTCACGAAGCATTTACCGCTATGAGAGCACGTGGCGCTGATGTGACAGACGTTGCAATAATCGTAGTGGCAGCAAATGATGGTGTAAAACCCCAAACTATTGAAGCAATCGATCATGCACGCGCAGCAGGCGTTACAATGATTGTTGCAGTAAATAAAGTTGACTTGCCAGAGGCAAATATCGATAGAACAGTATCAAATCTACTTGAACAAAAAGTGTATCTCGAAGGATGGGGCGGCGATGTACTTTGGACAAAGACATCCGCTCGTACAGGCGAAGGTATTGATGATTTGCTTGAGCTGATTCTTCTTGCATGCGAAATGAAAGAGCTAACAGCAAAAGCTGATGTACCAGGCAAAGGAGTGGTTATTGAGTCAAGAAAAGACCCAAGAATGGGTTCAATGGCAACCGTTTTATTGCAGGAAGGTACAATAGAAAAAGGCGATAATATCATTTGTGGTGCTACATATGGACACGTTAGAAAAATGGTAAATGAACGCGAACAAGAATTGACCAAAATTGGTCCATCAGATATTTGTGTTCTCTTTGGACTAAATGATGTTCCAAAAGCTGGTGACGTACTTAATAAGGTAGCAAATGAAAAGATTGCTCGCCAAATAAGCTCAGAGCGATTATTGATCAGACAAGAGCGTGAAAAATTCCATACCACCACAACTTTAAACAATCTTTTCACAAAGATTAAAGAAAATCAAATGACAGAACTAAGGCTCATTATCAAAGCCGATACAGACGGTTCCGTTGAAGCAATTTGTGACTCATTACAAAAACTTTCTACAGACGAAGTAGTGATTAATATTATCAGGAAGTCCGTGGGTGGCATAGTAGAAGCAGATGTGAACTTAGCCTCTGCATCAAATGCAATTATTCTTGGCTTCCATGTACGTGCTAACGGCAAGGTTAGAAAAATTGCTGAAGACCTTGAAGTTGAGATCAAGCTTTACTCTATCATTTTTGACGCAATTGATGATGTAAAATCCGCTATGTCTGGTATGCTTGCACCAGAAATTAGAGAGAAATTTGTTGGGCATGCCCTTGTAAAACAAACGTTCAAAGTAAAAAAACTGGGTACGATTGCTGGCTGTTTCATTGAAAAAGGGTCTGTAATAAAAACAGGTCTTGCACGCTTGTTCAGAGATGATATCAAGATTTATGAAGGCAAAATTGAAAGCTTGCAACATTTTGACCAAGAAGTAAATGAAGTATTAGCTGGCTCAGAGTGCGGCATTAGGCTTAAAAACTGGAATGATATTCAAGAAAATGATATCATAGAAATCTATTTAAATGAAGAATTTAAAAGAACTATCTAAGAGGAGTATATGAAAGGGATCCGTTTAGAGAGATTAAGAAAAGAGCTTTTTAAACTTGCTTCCAGTGCTTACACATTTAGCATTTCTGATGAAAGATTAAGCTCGGTTCGTATTTCAAATCTTAAAATAACAAATGACCTCTCACTCTTAAAACTATACTATGATTATACAGACAACTCAATATCAAGAGAACTAATGCAAGAGCTGATGGAAAGAAGCTCGGGCTTTATAAAAAATCAAATAGCAGGAGCACGGATTATGAGAAGAATCCCACAAGTCACATACCACTATGATGCAACTGAAGATAAAGCATCAGAGCTGGATGAAATTTTTGCTGTTATCCAAGCAGAAAAAAGAAGATCATATGAAGAAGATAGTGATGGGGACGACTATGAAGAAGACCTCAACTTTTTTGAAGAAGATTATGAAGATTATGAAGATGACTTTGATGACGATGATGATGAATTAGATGAATTTGAAGATGGTTTTGATGATGTATTCATCGATGACGAAGAAGATGATTTCTAAAGAATTTTCTTTTGTCCTATATTGATTTTACTTACAGGGCAGTATATCTGCCCTGTACTTATTAAAAAGGTTAAATGAAATGTTTATTTCCAATATAAATGCTCTTACTACGACTCTCGAAGAATTGATTATTAATGCCAAGAATATCTTGCTTTTAACACATAAAAATCCTGATGGAGATGGACTCGCTACTTGCCTCGCTTTAAAAACTATTATTAATGGTATCTACAAAAAAGACACAGCTATTCTTTTGGAAAAAGAAGCACCTGACTTTCTTGACTTTCTCAATGTGCAGATACACACCACAGCCGACAAGCCTCAACAAGACTTTGATTTGATCATCATTACTGATTGTCATGAATTTACACGTGCTTATCATGACGAATCATTGCTCATTAATGCTAAAAAGGTTATCTTTATCGACCATCATGAGATCGTAAAGAATGCCATTAAAAGCAATTTTCTTTACTATATCGATCCTCATGCAGTGAGCACTGGTGTAATTCTCCACGACGTATACAAACACTTTTTACAGAGGCTTAGCAAAGAAGATAGCAATTATTATGCACAGTGCATCTACACTACAATCCTCAATGACACAGATAATTTCATAAATAGTAATGTGGATGCAAAAGTATTTAGCGTTTGCCACGATCTAATGAAGTATGAGCTAAACCCACAGCAAGTTGTGACTGATTTTCTACTCAAAAAGCCACCCCAATACTATCAGTTTATTGGCAATGTTCTTTCTACTATAGAGATACACAATGACAAAAGAGTTCTTTTTATGCACTCAAGCCTCCAGATGCTGGAGAGATTAGGCTTAGACCAAGATGCAAGCTCAAAGATGATGAGATGGGTCAAAGGAGTTAAAGATATTGATATTCAAGTGTATTTTCAACAAGTGGAAGAAAAACTCTTTAGAATCAGTCTGCGCTCTGATAAATATGAAGTAAATACGCTTGCCTCATTCTTTGGTGGAGGTGGTCATAAAAAAGCAGCTGGCTGTGAAATTAAAGGCACTCTTACTGAAGCAAAAAGCATGATACTTGAACAAATAAGGCACTTATCATGAAATCTGGTTTTATTCTTATAGACAAGCCAGAGGGCATTAGCTCATTTGATGTTATAAGAAAGCTTCGTAAAGTCTCTGGTATAAAAAAGATGGGGCATGCTGGCACTCTTGACCCTTTTGCTACGGGGTTAATGATTATTGCCCTCAATAATGCCACGAGATTATTAAGGTTTTTTGATACCTCACAAAAGACTTATATAGCAGGGCTTTACTTCGGAAGCCAAACAGATACTGGCGATATTACTGGCGAAGTCACTAAAAGAGATAATATTATACCAAACATTAATATAAAGACTATAGAAAAACAAGTTAAGCTTATCAAAAGTCAAACACCTTCCAAGTATTCAGCCATCAAAATTAATGGGAAAAAAGCCTATGAACTTGCCAGAAAAGATATTGATTTTGAGATGAAAGAAAGAAAGATAAGCGTTTTAGCATTCCACATTCATACCTACAAATATCCAGAACTCTATTATGAATGTACTGTTTCTTCTGGCACATATATCAGGACGCTTTCCGAGCAAATTGCCGACCTTCTCAATACAATTGCTTATACAAAGACACTTAGACGAACGGCAATTGACGATATTTCAGTAAACCAAGCAGTTGCGCTTGACGAGCTCAATGAAGAAAACTGGCATGAACACTTACTCAGCTATGATAGCCTATTCCCAGAGTTTCAACACTTTTCTATTGCAAAAAAAGATCAGCATCTTTACTTCAATGGAGTTAGACTTGAAAAAAGTCGTTTTAATCTATTAAAAAGAACTCAAAAGCCAGAGAGCTTTATCTTTGACGAAGATTCGCAATGTATAGGGCTTTCTATCGCACAAGACAATCAATTAATTCCAATGGTAATATTTAATGATAAAAAATGAAAAAAACAAAATCATCACTATCGGCACCTTTGATGGTATACATCTTGGGCATCAAGCCCTCATCAGTAATCTCATAGAACATGCAAAAAAAGAACAAAAAACAAGCCTCGTTTTAACTTATAAACAACACCCACTTGAAACATTAAGAAGCGACTTAGAGCCATTTATTTTAACCGAAGGTATTAAAAAGGTAAGAATACTGAAGAAATTAGGAGTTGATTGCATTGATTATATCCCCTTTACAAAACAGTATGCACAGACTTCTGCATTTGATTTTCTAAAATCTTTTCTTATTGATAATTTCCATCCATATGCTATTGTAACAGGCTATGACACACGTTTTGGACATAATCGCGAAGGTGATATCAAATTCTTAATAGAGCATGCAAATGAGTTTGACTATCAAGTGATACAAACCAATATCTTCACCATGCAAAATAGTAAAATCATCAGTTCAAGCTTGATACGCGACTTGATTCGGCATGGCTTAATCGAAAATGCTCAAAGCTATCTTGGCTATTATTACTCTATCCTGGGTAATGTTGTCGGTGGCAAGCAGCTTGGCAGGACTATGGGCTTCCCTACAATAAACATCAATCCTATAGAGAAGAATAAATTAATCCCAGGGCATGGCGTGTACATAACCCTTTGTCGAATATATGAGCCAAAAGACTCTTTCAGCTCCAATGACAATGCTTTCCATATTTGTGTTACAAATATTGGCACAAGCCCATCGGTAAAAATAGACAGCAAGATGACTGTCGAAAGCCATTTGATTAATTTTACTGGTGATCTCTATGAAAAAGATGTTGAGCTATTCTTCTTGGCAAGAATTAGAGATGAAATAAAATTTGAAAGTAAAGAACTACTGATAAAGCAAATTGAATCTGATGTTATCAAGACAATTGACTATTTTACAAAGTTTAATGACTGGAACAAGCTATGGTAAATGTGCTAAGAATCACTTTAGCTCAAATACTTGATTATTATAAAAACGACAAAAAGTCCATATTCTTTTTCTTTTTTGTTAGCATATTTGGCGCTTGGAATGGCTTACAATTCCTCCTTTTCCCTTCTCATTTTAATGCATTTATCAGCGAATCAACAGTCACAATCTTTATCTATGATATGACAAACAACTACTCATTTTTCGTTCCCAGTACAGTTTTTATCTTCCTCACACTGGGTGTTATCTATTGGTTTTTACATATCAATGCAGAGATAATGATCATCAACTATTTTAAAAAAGAATTGAACAAAAAAGAAAGATGGGGACTCTTTTTCAATTACTCTATACCTTCATTTTTCACGCATTTTTTCATTTTGTTTTTAGTAATAACCTTAATTCTTCTTCTCTTAATCATCTATCTTTTTTTAGTCTCTTTCGGTGTAAAGCTCTCTTTTACTGCATTATCCCTCATGTGGAAGCTTTTTAAATTTATCATTGCTGCAATAATATTCACAACCTTCATTATGAATGATTTTGTCTTATACTACCAATACAAGGGAAATAGTTATCTTTCTTCAATTAAAAAATCCTATTCCATGATCATTAATAATGCCAAATCTTTTATCATTTACCTGTTTTGCAGATACTTATCTATTGGCTTAACAATCGGTCTTCTATACCCATTAATCAGATTATATGTCTTGCCGATCAACAGTTTTGCAAAACTCAATATGCTTTATCACAAGGTTTACGTTCTCAGGATTATGCAGCATTGGCATGATGTTTTAATAAATACTTCACGACTAACTGCTGGTGTAATCGAATCAATTATTCTTTTTGCAATACTTGTTTCCATATTTTATCCATTTAATAGGCTATTAGTGTGGAACTTATTTGATTTTGAAAAAGACCAAACTAAAATAGAAAATGAAGAAGATAAAGAGACAGAAAATGACAATGTTCTTTTGTAAAGAGTGTGGTTTTGAATCCACAAAATGGCTCGGTAAATGCCCAGCATGTAATTCCTGGAACACGTTCGTGGAGACTACAAAACTTGTCCAAAAAGGTAAGAAAAACACGCATCATCTCACTGATAATAAAAACAAGGCTATTCCCCTTGATAAAGTGTCTTTTGATGAAAACCACAGCCGTATAGCGTCTGGGCTGAATGAATTTGACTGCGTTTTAGGTGGCGGCATCGTTCCTGGCATGGTAGCGCTTATCGGTGGTGAGCCTGGTATTGGCAAGTCAACAATTATGCTCCAAATTGCAGGCGTACTGGCAAAAGACAAGAAGATTCTCTATGTCTCGGGCGAAGAAAGTTCCGAACAAATAAAGCTGAGAAGCATCAGACTCGGCATCAATAGCGAAAACATACTCTTATTATGTCAAAATAATGTCGAGCAGATACTACAAGAAATAAACAATGAAAGCCCCGATTTGATCATCATTGACTCTATCCAAGCTGTCTATTTGTCAGCAATCGACAACTTACCGGGCTCTTTAGTTCAGATACGTGAGACAGCCAATGTCTTGACGAGAATGGCTAAACAGGAGAATATCCCGCTCTTTTTTATTGGGCATGTTACCAAAGATGGCGCAGTAGCAGGACCCAAAATCCTCGAGCATATGGTTGACACTGTTTTATACTTTGAAGGAGAATTAACAAATCAGTTCAAAATACTCAGAACGACCAAAAACCGTTTTGGTTCCACCAATGAGATAGGCATTTTTGAAATGACTGACAAAGGCTTAAGACAGGTTGAAAACCCATCTGAGCAATTTATTATGAATCAAAATAATTACTCTGGAACTGCCATCTCCTGCGTGCTTGAGGGTTCGCGCGCTTTTCTCATCGAAGTCCAAGCTTTGGTCTCCCCCACCAACTATGGCAATGCTCAACGTGTTGCAGTTGGTATTGAACAAAAAAAGCTGGCGCTTCTTTTAGCAGTTATCGAAAAGAACCTGATGCTCAGCATGCGTGAATTGGATATATTTATTAATTTCTCAGGAGGCATCAAAGTGATTGAACCTGGCACAGACCTCGCTTTGATTGCAGCCATCCTTTCCAGCTTTAGAGACAAACCATTAAGAGAAAAGACTGTCTTTATCGGCGAAGTCGGGCTAAATGGCGATATTCGCCCAGTCTCTCAAATGGAAAAAAGAATAAAAGAGGCACTGAAACTGGGTTTCAAAGAGATATTCACAGCCACAGACATCAAAATAAAACCAAAAAATGTCCAACTACACAAAGTAAAACATATTTCAGAGCTTGGACCAATAATATTTGATTAATTAAGGAGAAATCATGAACGAATTTGCTTGGATAAAAGATTTTAATGCAGCAATTACTGTCTGCGACAAAGAAGGCATTGTCATTTATATGAATGAAAAAGCATGTAGAACTTTTGACAAACAAGGCGAAAAAAGTATGATAGGACAGAGCCTTTTCCCATGCCACAAACCCGAATCTGCAGCAAAAATCAAATATATGCTCGAAAACAACACAACCAATAACTACACTATCGAAAAAAATGGTATAAAAAAGCACATTTACCAAAGCCCCTGGTATAAAGATGGGCAAGTCGCAGGCATGGTTGAAATATCTATGGAAATTCCTTTTGAAATGCCAAATTATAAGAGATAATACGATAACAATTAATTCTTCCTTGTGAAATTCGCTTGCATTGTCTATCATCTACTTTCAATGAAAAGAGCGAATTGAACACCCAGAAGATAGGCGATAAAAACCAAAACAGCTTTAACAAGAATAAAGCAGACTTAAAAAAACATCACCCTCTATATATATAGGGCTTACAAAAAGGTGTTTTGAGATCTTTGAATTAGAAAGGAAAAGATTTATAGACGCGGATTACGCTGGTTTTTAAGGATTTTATGTTTTGAGCCAGCTCCAAAAAAGGCATAATAACGAAGGCTTTTTTAAAAAACAGACTTTAACTTCGTCTGTTTT
>JAKPKU010000082.1 GCA_029553545.1 Candidatus Cloacimonadota bacterium | reverse complement strand
GATTATGAAGTCTGAGATAAATGTAAGCTCCATTGTTGGTAAAGGATCTCAATTTTCATTCTCTTTAAAGCTAAAAAAGATAAAGGACAGTCAATGAAAAATAATGATGATAATAAGGTCTTACTTGTAAAGGCTGAATCGCTTTGCAAAGCTGGTGATTATCAAGAATCTATTAACTTGGCTCAAAAAGCTCTTTCTTATGCTGAAGAAACAAATTCAAAAATAGAGAAGGCAGAAGCCTATAGAATACTTGGATCTGTTTATCTTGACCAAGCAAAGTACCAAGAAAGTGAAGAAATGCTGATCAAAGCTATAGAATTGTACGATGAAAGCAATGTTGTGGAATTGATGCATATTTACTCGAATTTAGGCACTTTGTACATATACCTTGGCAACGACACAAAGGCGCTTGAATACCTTTATAAAGGGCTTGATCTCGCAGCAGAAAACAATAATAAAGAGCTGCTCGCAAGACTATACACAAGTTTGGGCAATTATTATTTGAATAATAGAAATGCAGAAAAATCGCGCGAGTACTATAAAAAAGCATATAGTATTTATAAAAGCTCTGAGAATTACTACGATATTGCAAGTGTGTTTAATGGTATGGCAATTGTAAAATATTTAAATTACGACAATAAAATGGCTATAGCTTACTTCAAAAAAGCCTATAAGATATGGGAATCACACAGCTATAAAAAAGGTATGCTCAATGTTTTGAACAATATTGCGCGCATATTAATGGACAATGACGACTTTGTGACTGCCATAGAATATATTGAAAAGCAAATTTCTCTCGCAATTGAGCTAGATAATGCCAATATTCAGTTTTTGGCATATACACATTTGGGCAAAATTTACACAACTCTAAAAGAGTATGAAAAAGCATCTGATTACTTTAAAGACGCAGAGCAGCTTTTTACAAAGATCAAAGAAGGTGACTCTTATGGCTGGTTTTTAAAGGCATATATGAGTTTTTTAAAAGAGACAGGTAACTATCAAAAAGCTTATGAAAAGGCTCTCGAATTGATTGAGTATTCTAAAAAAGACTATGAAAATCAGATAAATGAGCAAATGAAAAAGGTTCAAACAAGTTTAATCGTCAAAGAAAAAGAAGAACAGAATGAAGAATATAGGCTAAAAAACGAGGCTTTAGCAAAGGCACTAAAAGAAATAGAGATTCAAAAAGAACAGCTGAATGAAGCAAATAAAAGATTAACCGAGCTTGATGAGGTAAACAATGCTATTGTTGGAGCTATTTCACATGACTTAAAGAACTATATTGGCGCTATTTCGTCTGTTGGTGACCTATTAAAACTGGAGGATTTGGACTCTAAACAAAAGCAGTATGTCGATGCAATAAAACAATCTGCTCAAAACGCTCTAAAACTCGTGAAAGACTTATTAGAGGTCAACTATATTGAGTCTAATGACTTTCAAATATCCCTCTTGAAAACAGATATTAATGATATTTTTCTCAGTTTTATGTATACATTGAAAATATTTGCACAGAATAAGAATATCAATATAGAGTTGAATTTGCCTGATGAAACAATTTATGCACTTGTTGATATTGATCGCTTTTGGCAAGCAATTAGCAATATTGCTTTTAATGCGATCAAATTCACTCCACGTGATGGCAATGTTTGTATTAAATTGAGCAAGGTAAATAACTTAGCCCGAGTTGATATAATTGACAATGGCATTGGGATAAGCCCTGATATGATTGAATTTGTCTTTGATAAGTTTTCAAAAGTAAAAAGAAAAGGTACAGAAGGAGAAGCAACCTTTGGCTTAGGACTTTACATTGTCAAATTATTAATTACTAAGCATCAAGGAAGCGTTTCCGTTGAATCTGAGCCTGATAAGGGCTCAAAGTTTTCTGTTTTCATACCCTGCGCAGAATAATATTTTCTTTATTTAAGCTCTACTTTTAATAGTTTTAAGAGCTTTTCAAAGGCATATACTCGGTCTTGATCGCTTATCACTTCGACACTCTTCGTTCTTTTACTATTTATTACATGACCAGCTGGACTGACTAATTCTTGCAGCACATACCCTTTCAGATAATAGCCTCCAATGTATAAACTTCGGTCTTCCTCGAGCACTGCCTGCAAGCGTAAAGTATAGGCATTATTGTCCTTTGTGTTTTTTAGCAAATAGCCTTGTTTTAAATAGTTTTGAATAGTGTTCTCTGCTTCTTTTTTACTAAAGTCTTTTGACTCAAAGTATAGCGTCCTTTTGCCTATTGTCTCGATAGTAAAGCTGCCAGATGAGGACTTTTCGTGCTTTTTTAAAAACAAAGTGATAAACTCTCTATTAGTCAAGTCATCAGTTCGAAAGAGGCTGCTTATGTCAATCTCATATTCAATCTGTATGCCATCAGGAACATCAGCAGAGCTCTTGCCATTTTTATCGGTAGTGAGCTGCTTAGTCTGCCCTGCATAGTGCAATAGAATGGGGATATTTGCCAATGCTATCTTGTTTGTCTTATGCTGAAAATAAAGATAAAAATCTTGTCTTTGGCTCTTCTTTTCAGCAGGCATGATGACTGATGCAGGAGTAATAAAAGTAAACTCATTTAAAAGGTGCTCAAATGCGGTAAAGACGCCTATTACTTGCAATTGTTCTTTGCTTGAATATTCAAAGGTGCTCATCATCTCATCTGTTGCTTGCGTGATCAAATTCAGCGCATAGTCAAAGTTCTTCTGATTGATATCAATTCTCGTGTATTCTGTGAAATAATGCAAGCCCATTTCATAGTTCTTTTTAGTATTTCGAGCAGAAAAGGCTGCCAAACTGTCTGCTTTAATAGAGCAAGTAGCTTTATAGCTTTCGTCCTCTTTTTCTATGTGATAGCAATCATGATTACTCAGCAAATCTTGAAAAAGCGAGTATGATATATTCTGCTTAGATTCGAAATAAAGTTGTCCATATTGCCCATATAATTGACTTTTTTCTTTGCGCACCAGCTGGTCATATTCCTCAACAGCTTTTGCAAAGAGCTTGTTTTTGGCTTGTTGTTCTGTCTGTGCATAAATAGTAATAGAAATATCTTGAAAAGCATACAAGTAGCCTGTAATAAAGATGACTACTAATATCAAAAACCACTTCATAAAGACTAATTTAAGACAAACTTATAACGCTCGATTTGTGCGCTTGTGATTTCACTTATTCTCTTTTGTCTCAAGCTTTGGGATTTGTCACTCAGCACAAAATTATTATTTACTGCCTCTATGATAAGTTCGCTATCTTCTTTTTGTTCGCAATTACTGATTTGCCCGCTTATCTTATTTAAACACATTCCGTCACCCTGATGCAAAAAGATAAACTCAGTATTAAATAGTGACTGTATCAACTCCCTTGTTTTATTATCTTTAAACACCTCTAAATCTGTCACTCGATTGAGTCTCATTAAATATGAAATTCCTTGCTTACTACTTGCAGAAAACTGTATTAATTCAAATTCAAAGGCTCCTGCTATATTAAAGTACTTAAAGCTGCCAAATCCCGCCTCTGTGATGTTTTTATCAGTAGAGTCGACAAATGTACCGTTGGTGCTATTATTATCGATTAGAACGCCATTTTTGAACGCAATAAGGCAATGATTATTTGACACCCAATCACTTGGAATGACAATGTCATTATCATCATCGCGACCAATTGCAATACTCTCTTTACAAAAAACTACAAAGTTTTTCATCGTATATTGATCCAGAATTATCAGTTTTGGGTATTGGTCTTGCGCTTTTTGGTCATGATTAGATATTTTACTTTCAATTTTATAAATTAGCTGCGAGATCTCACCGACATCATTCATATCATATTGATTTACCAGCTGCAAAGTATCACTAATCTTTTTTATCTTTTCACTTAAAGTGTCTTTTAAAGAGTATTTGAGGTTAGATTCAGGCAGGTTTTGATATAGTTCATAGTCCTTTTTTAGCTCAACAATCCATGTTTCAAGCTGATCAAATGCCTTTATCAATGTCTTTTTCTGTGTTTGCATAGCCTCAATTCTTTTGATATCTCCGAGCTCAAAGAGATGGTTGAGTATATAGTCAAAATGTGTTTTTAGATGTTCTGTTTTTTTGCTACTGGAAATATTCTTTTGTAAATACGCTTGAATGCTTTGATCGAGGCTTTCAAAGTTATCTTCTTGCATAGTGATCAATTTATCGATTAAAAAATGATCCTTTTCTTCACCTATTTTATTATTTAGATGCTTGATAAACCTGATTAATTCAGGGATAATCTCATCTTGATCGCTTGCATTAATCAGTTCATTGTGTATCTTATAATAATTGACCAAATCATCTTTAAATTCTTCGCCCAAAACATTGTCAAACAGCTTTGCTATCTCAGGTAAAGTGGGACTCATTTCTTGAAATTCAGCAAAGGTTGTATTTGTTAAACGATTATATTTTTCAGCGTCGCGCTTTGCATTAATGAGCTTCATCTTATCCACATTTCTGCGTGGCAGGCTGTAATACTGGTAAGTCTTGACAAGCTCAGGATACTGATTATAATAAAAGTCTTGGTATTGCAGATAGTCTTCTTTTTTGTCGATAAAGGTACGGTATCGTCTTTGTTCGAGTATGTCCGACAGAGGCAAAAAAGCTTTGGAAAATTCATCATATGCCTTTATGATAAGTGCTAATGAGGGGTTTTGTTTTTTCTCTTCTTTTTCAACTTTCTCTTGATAATACATCAATAATTCATCCATCTTGAAGCGCAAGTCTTCCAAAATATCTTCTTTCAAGTCTGGTGACGCTTTCAAATCATATTCATGATGTTTGATCAGTGTTTTTATCTTTTCTAATTGATTCTCATTAATGTCTGCCACATTTGCTTCCAGAGTCTCTTGTATCGTTTGTACACTACTAATCAGAGATTTTTTTCTGCTTAATATTGTCTTATATTGTGTCGCCAATTTGGAATTATATTCTTCGAGCAAATCAACAGCTTCTTGCAGAGTATTGTAATACTGTGACATTTTCTTTTCGTCATGGATGCATGACTCGATAAATTCTAAACACGTATTGTAGTAGCTATTTTCGACCTTAGCCTTTAGTCGTAGAATATTAGGATCTTCGACACCAGAATTGCGACTGGCATATTCACACGCATAAATTGCAACTAAAGACTCTTGTAAATGAGTAACTCTGTTAAAGCCGATGTTCCTATTTGCAAGTTCATATGATCGCAGTGCTTTATCTTGCCATTGTTTATTGACCGTATTAATGCCTATAATTTGGTTGATAAGTTTTGATTGATTGCTGCTCTTTTTATTATTGGCAAAGTCTTTATAAGCTTGTTTTTTAAAATCACTAAGTAAAGAAAACTTTTTCATAATATCTCCTATCACAAACATTTGCAGAAATGACTAAATAAGTCAAGTAATTTTTGCCTTTTCTTTGTATCTTTCTAAAAAATACTATTGTAAGGGCTGTTGAACTACTAATCAAAATAATTTTTAGAAGATTAACTCTGAATTACAAATTAATCAACCCCCTCTATATATATAGGGCTTACAAAATGGTGTTTTTCGAAAACTATTTTCACCTCAATCAGCAGATGACTACTACGAGCGGGTTTAGAGATGATTTTTTTTTTACACAAACAACTACCCTGGTCGGATCAGATCAAATACATTTCATCTCTCAGCTTTCATTATTCTTCAAGTTTGTGGGCTTCATTTATGTTTTAATCAGCGCCTTCTATAATGTGATTCAGGGGGTTTTATTAATTTCCTATTGGAATAAATATCCTAAAACACGTGCCATGATCTATTTCAGACTCAACCTCTATCTTACCGTTCATCTTATTGATAATCGCCTTTGCTATAGCCAAACCAAGCCCAAATCCACCAGATTCTGACATTGTTTTAGTGGAGAAGTTTACCTCAAATATTCTTTCTAAAAGGTCTTTTTTTATGCCTATACCTGAATCACAAATCTCAAAGCCAATATAATTGTTTTCTTGAAAGCTTTTGAGGGCTATTTCTTTTCGTGGTGCACGTTCCATAGCATCGATAGCATTATTAAAAATAATATTAAATACCTGACTCAAATCACCATAAGTGCAGAGAAATTTTGGCAAATTATCTGCCAAGTTTGTTTTTAGAGATACCTCATTTTTAAAGAAAAGATGATGCTTATAGTTTGCCAATTCAAGAGTAATAAAGTCATTTAAATCAACAAGATCAGGGCTTGCCATGCTGTCTTTTTTTATCTTTAAAAGCAATAATTTGATTGTCTGTGACATGGTTTTAGCAGATGAGATAATCTTATCAATATCAGTATTATCGGGAATATCTTCTTTGGCAAACTGTGCAAAGCCCAATATCGAGTTTAGTGGTGAGTTTAGATTGTGCACAATACCTTGTATGCGTTTACCCAGCTCGGCAAGGCGGTTAATTCTAATCAATTCCATTTCCAGGCTTTTTTTACTTTCTTGCAGCTGTCTATGGGTCGTAATGTCGCCAATAATACCGATATAGACCGTTTGATTGTTTATTTCTTGTTTTTGTAAATTAATAGTTATATATTTTTTTAGTGCTTCGAGCCACATTTCCAGATCAGTGAATATATATTCTTTTTCAGATTTAAAAAGGTCATTACGCAGGGGCGTAATATCTGTAATAATCTTATTTTCAGGGCTTTCATCCAGCTCAAAGAGCCTTAAAAATTCAGGATTAAAGAGTTTTATTTGCAGTTCTTCATTGAGCCAAAAAAAGGCAAGATGAGCTTTGTCAAACAGCGTCTTGTACTGTAATAAAGAATACTGATACTGCTGCAAAGACTGAACCATTTCATTATAAATCTTCAAGATTAGTTGAAGCTCATTCTTTTCATCATAATTATATTCAGACAATTCTGTTGGGTTTTCTGCTACATAACGCATATGATTTGCTAAATCTTTGATGGGTTTGAGCATCTGTATCGAAAACCACTTTCCAAAAGTAAAGATTAAAACAAGCAGAGAAACAAGTAAAAGTGCTGTCATAATAATCCACGTACGGGTAAAAAAGTTATCGATATCACTTGTAAGCTCATTAATAGCCAGCGCAGACCTATCATTGTGTAAGTTGTTAAACATAGTGAAATAGTAAAATTTACCTTGTTTTTCTTTTTGATAACTATAGAGTATATTACTCAATTGTTTTTTATTATTAGCTTTGATATATTTATTCATCCATAAAGGATATTTTTTTTCATTGTATTCTTTTCTCTCAATAAAAATGAGGTTATCATATGCGCCAAGCTGTTTTTTGCTGAGGGGCAAAATGCACAATAATAGGTTGTTTTTATAGTTTTGCTCGATAAACTGATATGTGATTGAATAGATTACTGACTCATCAATTGCGATAAAATGGTTTAACCCGCTTTTTTGCTGCGCATAAATATATTGGCTAATATTATTTAAAAAATCCCATTCAATATCCTTTTTTTGTATTTGCTCTTCAGTAAGCAAGATGCAATGATTATTTGCTAAACTATCAGGGCAGATCTCCTGGTTCTCTTTTATTTGCAAAGATATTGTATTATTAATACCTTTTTGCGATTCAACAAACTTTAAGAGTGCATCTTGCTTTTCTTCAATTAAATTGAGCATAATGCTCGATTCATTTTTATAAATGAGAAATCTATTGATTGAAAACTGTAGTATGATTATTATTGAAAAAAGAAATAAGGTCATAAAAGAGTAAATCAGAAAATATTTATTTTCCAAACTTTTTGGTAATTTGTAGTTGTTCTTCATTTAAACCCCCTTTAAATAGCTATAAAACATATTCATATCATCATTCATAAACCATAAAAACAAATTGGCACAGTTTTGGCAAGATAAATATTCAAAAATGAAAAGAAAAAAAGGAGGATGCGATGGGACGCACAGTTTTAATCATGGTAGTTTTACTCACAATTGTCGTAGGTGCGATTGTATTAACAATTAATTATGAACAAGCGAAACTCGTTGATACGCTATCAGACGATAATGATATGAATTTAGCAAAGTTTATTTCAAACACTTACGCACACAATACAATAAAAGACATACGTGATGCTTTTGTGAGTGGCAATTCCAATTTGATAAACAATCTAACTTATTATCCATCGAAGTATGTTGATGAACCAAGATCAGGTCTTGGTAAAGTATTGGGTATTGATAATGCATCTATCGATGTTTCTATCTATAATGCAAGCTTTTTCCCTAACTATAGGCAATTAGAACCAGGTAGAGAATGGGGCGTGATTTCTATAGGTAGAGTTAATGCTGCTGTTTGTACCACTACTGTTGTTTATAAGAGAATGCCATATTCAGAATTTGGCTTCTTTACTGATAATTTCCCAACTGATAGTTACTTTGGCGATGGTGAAGTTATTGATGGTCCTGCTTATATCAATGGTAAATTGAGAGTCGGTACTGTAGAAACAGCGCCTACAGCAGATGGTAAATCTAAGAACGCTGGCAATCCACACAATATTGCAAAATGGTTTAATTGGGGCAGTAAAAGAGACGCTAAAAAAGAATATCCTGCTGATGCTGGTCCTCTCTTTACCGACCTTGTCTATGTTACTGCAAAACCAAATAAAGATTATCAAACTTATTCAGGTGGTGGTAATTTATCTAGTCCAGCAAACTTTATCAACTACTATAATGGCTTTGTAAAAGAGGCGCCAACTTATGAATATCCAAAAATTGCCATGCCTAATGACCAATTTAATATTGCTCAAGGGCTAAGAAATACTGCTTTGAACCCTCTGCTTGAAAACAAAGAGTGGATTGATATGTATATCACCCTGCAAGAAAATGTGATTGAAATTAAAAAATCATACAATGAAAAAGTGACAACAACATCTGGCAGAAAAACCACAACTACAACAGTTAAAAAGACCGATACAAATACCTATCCTATGAATACTATGGGACAATATAATAATCTCATTTATATTGGCAGAAACAATATCCCAGTCTATGTAAAAGGCGTTTTAGAAGGGCAATTAACAATTGCTACAGAAGGAACATTATATGCTGACGGAAGTATCTATTATAAGTCTGTGAAAAACAACTTAGCAGCATTCAAACAAAAGTGTATCGATGGTGAGTACGAGCCGCTTCCAAATAATGATCAATCTATCTTGGGCTTATTGGCTGCAAAGAGATTTGTCTTTAAAGCAAATGCTGAAAATAGAGCAACTGATCATCCAATTGTTATGGCAAATATCTTTACTAAAGGCATGATAGAAATTACAGAAGGTCAAACTTATAACAACTACACATGGGGCAGCAAATACCCTGATGGACGCCACTTTATCGTCTATGGAAGCCGTGTTCAAGGCGAATTGCAACCAGGTACATTTACCGCATCAAGCTCAGGAAGTTGGTATAAACCAGCTAATTTGAAGAACACCTGGTGGAGATGGAAAGTTAAATATAGCAGCTCTGGAAGCGGTTTAAAAGAGGTATTGATTTATGACCGTCGCTTCAAAGAGATGTCACCTCCATGTGCTCCATACACTGATAAGGGTGCAAGAATCTCTTTCTGGGATGAAAGATTCGGAAAAATAGTAGATTAATATACCTATCTCATAAATATATTGAAAGGCGTGGCATTTGTCACGCCTTTTTTTATTTATTGCTAAACTGCTCCTCGCTTCGCTGCGGCTTAGGTACTTTTCTTCAAAAAGGTGAGATAAGCGACTTTGTTATTAGGCGAATGCAGTTTGCTCATCAATTAGGCGATACGAAAATGTGAGAGCTTTGAATTAGAAAGCAGACAATAAATATAGTTAAAATATTGCTTGACAATAATATAGGGTATCATAGAATGGCATTAATTAAAGAATAAAAGAGGTGTTCAATGTCAGGTAGCTTTATCGATTCAGAAATAGACAGTATTGTTGAGAAATTCTCAGATGAACCAGTAATAAAAGTTTTAAAATTATTAGATTGGTCA
>JAKPKU010000002.1 GCA_029553545.1 Candidatus Cloacimonadota bacterium | reverse complement strand
CTTATCTCGACATCAGGATTATTGATATCAAAACCTTCCCCACCAAAATATATATAGGTTGATGGAATATAGCCATATGGTTGAGTGATTCCCATTCTTGGTTGTACGAGAAGATCATCTATCCCATCTCCATTAAAATCGCAAGGCGCATCGAGTTCAATACATAAAGCTGTGTTTCGTGTCAGATCATACGGTAAGTTAGAGTCATCATAGTCAATATGTGCGCTGATATAGTTATCTGTGTTAAAACAGTCAAAGTTAATAAAGAGAACTCTACCGATAGAAACACATGCTGCTTCAGAATAGCCATCATTATTTAGATCTGATGTTAAGGTAATAGCACTATACGCTGGAGCATAGTCATCCAGACGTAAACTAACAATGTCATAATTTTCTGAATAAACAAGACCGTGTAGTGTGCCATCTCCATATTGAACTTTTAACAATTCCCTTGTTTGATTATTATGGGTCTCATAAGTACGATATACTAAGTCTAAATGCCCGTCATTGTTCACATCAAAAAAATTCCAAAGTAGAGCTGAATCCATTACGGCATATTCATAAAATTGAAATTCTTTATCTTGTGAATAATTATTTGCTGATAAGGCTAAGAAAGATATAAGCGTTATCAGAAATAGAATTTTAGTTTTCATAAAAAGCTCCTTTACCTTTTTTTGTTATTTGCCAATTTTGTTTACTAATAGCCGATATTCTGTGGAGTGTTTGCAAAACAGTTTGTTTAAGCTGATTGTGTTGATATTACAACTAATAAGTATACATACTTTAAATAAGTCAATTCTTTGCTTTTAATAGATTAGTATACAAATTATCAAATCAATGTTTTTGTTATAAGTAATTGCAAAAGTAAATATGCAACATTTCAAACCTCCTAATATTAATATTGAAATAATTGTGGACTTATAAAAAAAAGTTGTCAAGAGAAAAAAATCTTTTTTATGTATTTAGCGAAATTATCTTTCTTATTAGCTTTCAATATATCAATAATACACTTATTGAGGCAGTTGCCTAGTACCCAAAATAACTTATAAAAGAATAAAGAAGAGCTATAAAATAAAACATCACCCTCTATATATATAGGGCTTACAAAATGGTGTTTTTTGAAAACTATTTTCACCTAAATCAGCAGATGCCTACTACAAGCGGGTTTAGAGGTGATTTTTTTCCAACAACTATTATTAGTTGGCTCAGATTAATTACATTGCACTTCTCAGTTCTCAACTTTCAATTTTCTTCAAGTTATCAAACCTGAATTATGCATTAATCAACACGCTCTTAATAGTAAAAGAACAAAATTAGCAAGCAATAAAAAAAGGGCAGACATAATAGTCTGCCCTTTATGTTTTAAATTATTGTTTATTTAATCAGCATCATTTTGCGTGTTGAGTTAAAATCATTTGTTTCGATTTTGTAGAAGTAAACGCCGCTTGCTACTGATTTGTTATTACTGTCTTTACCATTCCAGTTTACAGAGTGTTGTCCCGCATTCATTGTATCATTAACGAGTGTTTTAACTCTTTGACCTTTTGCATTGTAAACGGTCAATTTTACTGGAGTATTATTCTTGATACTGAATGAGATGCTGGTATTTGGGTTAAATGGGTTAGGATAGTTTTGGTCAAGGTTATTTACTAAAGGAACGATGATTTGTTCATCAGCATCAACGCTTGAATTATCAAAGGTAGAAGCTGTGCGGTTGGAGCTACCTCTAAAGTTTATCCATTGTCCACCAAAGCCAGGATATTTGTAGTCAATAAAGACAACTTCGCTTTCATTGTGGAACATAAGATCAACATCATTATCGCCGTCGAAATAGCCAATTGTTGGAGCTGTTTTGATATTAAAACCTGCTCTGATAGGGAATCCAGCGATATCATTACCTTCGAGATCAATAGCATGTATCCAACCATCATTATCGCCAAAGATGATATTATTTGAGTTTGCTGCAGTGAGTGAATATACTATTGGTGAGCTTTCTACAGCTGGGTCAACTTGGACAGGGAATGGATTTATTGTTTGTAGGCTTGAATTGCGAACAAATACTCTACCCGCATAATCTAAATAAAGAATTTCATAAGGAGCATCTGCGGTCATTTGGAAAGGAACAATTTCTGATTTAATTGCAGATGGAGAGAGTATGCTTGCTAAGACAGAGCCGTCTTGGTTGTAGATAGTTAATGGGCAGTTTGTAGATGCTGTTCCAGCAATGACAATTTCTTTTGTATTAGGGTCATTATCAAAATTTGATACAGTAGGTCCGTGTAAGCTTGGATTTGGTAAATCTACAGGCCAGCCAGCTAATTCTTCACCGTTTGTGCCATTAATGACATGTAATTTTTGGTTTGAAGCAAAGATGATTTCTTTTTTGCCATCATTATTCATATCTTCAGCAGCCATATTAGCGATAATAGGAGCTTCGTAGGTCAATGGGAAGCCAGTCTTTGGTTCAAGGGTGATTCCATCTAATACGTAAAGGTTTTTTAATTGTGTGCCAATGATAATTTCAAGCTGATTGTCGCCACTTACGTCAGCAATCACAGGACAATTACGGATATTACCTTGCAGTGTAGTAGAAGCCAAGACTTGACCATTATGATCAATAATCTTTACTGTGCCATTTTGTGCTGCAGCAACTATTTCCAATTTAGCATCACCACTTAGATTAGCAATAGCAACGCCATTTAAGATATTTGAATTTGGAGCGATTTCAACAGGGAACCCAGTGAGTTCAGCACCATTAGATTTCAGAGCATGAACCTTACCGCTTGCATCGCCAAAGACAAGGACTCTTTCACCATTTTGTTTTAAATCTACTAAAAGAGGAGATGAGGTTGAAGAAGTACCAAGTTGCTTGGGCCAGCCATTTTGCATTAGGCTAAGCTCAACAGTGAAAGGCATATTTTTTACATAATCAATTCCTGCACCAGGTGTGCTGTCAGCAGTGATATGCAATGTAAATGGAATTTCATAAATATTTGAGCCTTCGGGTGTTGAAAACTTGAATTTATTTGTCGAGTGTCCAACAAAGCCGTTAATAATATCGGAGAAGTATAATACAGAGTCAATAAGAGTTACTTCGTTTAGATTGCTTCTGACTACAGCATAAATATTTGTTGCGTCAAGCCATGAGTCTTCATTTTCAAGGCTAATTTTTACTTCTAAAGTTTCACCTGGGTTTGGAACAGTGTCTCCGTCTCCTTCAACTTCAGTGACTTGCATTCCATAGAGATTTAAGTTTGGGATAACGTCAGATAAAATTGCTCTAAACGCATTCACTCTGCCAGAGCCAAGTTTGCCTTCATAAATTGTGCCATACATATCATCTACAGGATCTGCTGTAGATAAGAGTTTGTCGCGAATTTCTTGTGGACCATATTCTGGGTGAGTTGATTTAATCATTGCGGCAATACCAGCAGCGACAGGTGTTGCCATGGATGTGCCTTGAAAACTTGCATAAGTGTCTTGATTATTATTATAAATCGTTGACATTATAGCACTACCAGGTGACATTACATCAATTGCAACGCCATAATCAGAGAAATCAGATTTATTATCATTTTGATTTGATGCTGCAACGGAGATAGCGTTAACAGCGTCGCAAGGGTAACTTGGATAGTATTCATGGTCAGCATTATCATTGCCAGCCGCAGCTAATACTAATGAGCCATGTGCAAAAGCATAGTTTACAATATTATTTGAAGTTGAAGCTCCACCAGGTCCGCCCCAGCTACAGTTGATAATATGAGCTCCTGAATCAGCGCAATAGATAATACCATTATTTCCATAAGATACAGAAGAGCTTGGTGAAGTGTTTGATTGATGCTTGGTTATCATAAGTTTTACTTTTTGTGCAATACTTGCCACGCCAACGCCGTTATTTGTTACAGCGCCAACACAGCCCGCAACGTGGCTACCGTGGTCATTGCCATTGTATGATTGGTATGGATTATTGTCTTCAGAGAAGAAGTCCCAGCCTATTACGTCATCGATTTTACCATTGCCATCATCATCAATACCATTACCACCAGAGACAAGCCCAGTGTTCCAATTAATAGTCATACCAGCTTCGTATTCAGCCATATTGATCCAGATATTGTTTCTTAAATCAATGTGATTCCATTTTGTTCCTGAGTCAACAATACCAACGACAATAGTAGAGTCACCACTAAAGAAATCATGTAAATCATAAGCTTGTACTTTTCCCAAAAACCATTGCATTTCAGCTAATGGGTCATTTGGGGTTGCATACAGCTTTGTGATGCCATCATATTCAGCATAAATGAGGTTTGAGTCTTTATTAAGAGCTTCAATAGCTTCTTCAATTTGAGAATTATCTTTAATAGTTGCTTTAAAAATATTCATTGGGGCAGCCCCATTTTTATCGATCCATTTTTGATCTTTGACCCAATATAATTGTTCCAAATCGGTGATTTGGTATGTTTTTGCTAATAAGTCAAATGATTTTAGTCCAACTTGTACAACATTTCCTTCATAAGTTTTGTTGATTTCGCCGACATTGCTACCGATTATGTCTGCCTTAAAGCAGATAAGGATTGTGTTTGCATGATATTTTTCACTATCAAACTGATCTACTGCGATCAACGATACTACTAAAATTAAGGTTAAAAGGCTTAATAATAATATCTTTTTCATATTTTCTCCTATCTTTAATGTTTTTAAATATATTCTTTTTTATATATTGCAATTTTTAATCCGTTTTTTAAAAGAAGAGATTTAAAAACAATAAAAATGCCGGAGCATGCGCTCCGGCGTATGTATATTACTTCATGAGTAACATTTTTTTCATAACTGACTGACCGTTTGCTTCTACTTTGTAGAAATAAACACCAGAGCCAACTTTTGTATTGTTGTTGTCTGTACCAGTCCAGGTGATTGTCTTTTGACCTGCTTCAAGAGCGCCGTTGAAGAGAGTATTAACAAGTTGTCCCTTAGCATTGTAGATTTTTACAGATGCATGTCCATTTGTAGGCATATTGAAAGCGATGTTTGTAGTAGGGTTGAATGGGTTAGGATAGTTATTTGCAGTTAATTTGTTGATAACGATAGGTGTATCATTAACTTCAAGAGCGCCTTCACCAAATGCACGAATCATGTAATTGCCATCGCTGAGTAATGTCCATGCGCTTGAGCTTGTTTTTTTGTATGAGTTACCTGTGCTATTTGTATCAAAACCAATTTTTTGGCTACCAGCAGATTCTTGGAAGCCGATAAAGAAGTTAGGTGTATTAATTACAGGTTGATTTGCTTCTGGAATAATAATATAGTTCCAGCCAACATTTACCATTGCAGGGGTGATTGTTTGTGTGTAGATTTCTTCGCCAGGTAAGTATTCATTGTCTGGTGTCCAGATTTTTAAGCTCATATTGCTTGCAGTTTTGGTATGAACAAAGAATTTAATTGTTTGGATAGTTAACTCATCAGCAGTATATTCTGGGAAAAATTGATTTGCAATATATCCAGTGTGTGCAAAGCCGCTTTCAGCTGTGCCATCATCACAGATAAATTCAGTTGCACCAGCAGGTGACATAAATTCATTTGCTTCATTTGAAGGGTCTGATTCAATGCCATCCCACATTGTGGTAACATTGTAATAGTGTACTTGATTGCCAGTTGGATTACTATGTGTATAAGCGTAGCTGTCAGCGTCGACTGTGTTTAATAATGCATAAGTGCCATTAATTCCTTCTTTGTGATAAACATTGAAGTTTTGAACAGCACGGGTATCAATAGCGTATTCTCTTCCGCCAGCTGCAACGGTACCTTCGATGAGCCAGTTGCCATCAATTGAACCGCCAGATGCTGTATAGAGGCTTTGCCATGAGTTATTTAAGTAAACCATGTCACCGTTTTCAACGTGTGGACCATTGTCTAAACCAGCTGGATATGTGCTTGCAGCCTGTTGTTCAACACTATAGCCAATCCAGTAATCTGTACCAAATTCAATTGTTACAGGAGTTGATAAAGTAACTTCTGTCCATTGTTCAGCAGCAATACCAGTAGCAGGAGTAGATGTAACTAAAGTAGCACCACTACCGCCCTTCCAGACTTTTGCAGTGAAAGGAACGTTTAACATTGGGTATAATTTAATTTTTGTGATTTGGCTTCCAGCATAGTTTGCAGCCATTTCAGCAGGAACTTTAATTGCGCAGCTAAATTCTGAAGGATATGATTGCGCATTGAGCCCAATACCATCAGCAGTAAAGTTGTCATTATGATAGTAAATAGTACCAGTTTGTCCACTACCTAAAGCCCAAGCAAGATCAATATCATCACCGTTTTTAACAGCAGTAAGGTCGGTTGGAGCTGGAGCAAATACGTTTGCAAATATTTTAAAGTCGTCGATCATGATGCCTTCACCATTGGTGCTTGAATTTGATTGGAAGAACCATCTGAATTTTACATCTTGACCAGCATAGTTAGAAATATAACCATCTGTAGAGTATGATTCAACAAATGAATTAAAATCGTCTGGAGCGTCTGAATAAACATAGTTAGATCCATTTGGATCTGCATATGGATTACTTATAGCATTCCATGTAGTACCATTATCAGGAGAAATCTCAAATCCCCAATAATCTACGTCTGGGAAAGTGCCAGTATCACTGAATCCACCACGAATCATAAAGTCAGTGCGAACTTCTGAGCTTACAGGAAGAGTAATTGTGTTTGTTTCGATATAGTTGTACATATTTGGATTATATGTGCCAGCTTCGTTTTGGCAAGCTAATACGTGTGTGCCAGATGCAGCCATCGCGTATTCTTTAACGTGCCATAAGTCGCCACCAAGTGGAACCATTGATGCATATGTCATGCC
>JAKPKU010000175.1 GCA_029553545.1 Candidatus Cloacimonadota bacterium | reverse complement strand
TGACCAACATAATGTGTTTGCTGAGTATCGAGAAGTGCTCGAAATTGCCACATTATTACATGACTTAGGAAAAGCATCATCTTTCTTTCAAGATTATCTCTTGAAGAGAAGAAAGGTGAATCAAGATTTAAAGAAACATGCTGGGATCTCTGCACTTTGGGCTTTTATTTACACTAAAAAGATCCTGGGAAAAGATAATAAAACAGCACTCTTAACTTATTTAATAATCAAGAGGCATCATGGCAGCATCAAAGACTATAAAGATAATTTTGATGTAGAGGATTATCTTCTTGAAATAAATGAGAAAATCGACTATCAGGCACTCAGATCCATTTATCAAGATGTATTAGAAACTGAATGTTTTAATGCTGATTTCTTTAAGCAAAACTTACCAAGTAGCAGTATGAGAAGCATCGCGCGTAAAGAAAAGAAGCAAATCTCTATTGAAGACTATTTTGTAATAAATTATCTTTTTTCATTGTTGACTTATGCTGACAAATATAATGCAATTTTTGGAAAGACTTTTGAAAAAAAGGAAAAAATACCACTGCAAAGCGAGTATGTAAAGCGGTTTAAAGACTCGCTACCAAAAAAGAAAAATGTAATCAACTCGATCAGAGAAGAGGCTTTTGACCAAGCTGAAAACAATATCAGTAATAAGCATAGTAATAGTATATTCTCTTTAAATCTACCTACTGGCTGTGGCAAGACCTTGAATGCGATAAATCTCGCTCTGAAGCTTACTGAGTTTGACAAGAGTCTTGAGCGAATCATTTATTGCTTGCCCTTTACCTCTATCATCGATCAGAATGAAAAAGTCTTTCAAGAATTGTTAAAATATAATCAAATCACGCCAAACTCAGATATTATCTTAAAACACCACCACTTGAGCAACTTTGATTACATTTCAGAAAATGAGGATTATACTGCGCAAGAGAGTGAATTTTTCACAGAAACATGGGAGAGCCAGCTTGTAGTTACCACTTTTTATCAGCTTTTACACACCCTTTTAACAAATCAAAACAGTGCCTTGAAAAAGTTTCATAACTTGGCAAATTCTGTTATTATTCTCGATGAAATACAGGCAATCCCTCATAAGTATTGGCTTTTAGTAAAAGAGATGCTGACAGGAGCAACGGATTATCTCAAATGCAAAATCATACTCGTAACAGCTACGATGCCTTTAATATTTGATGAGGAGAAGAACGAAATATTTGAGTTAGCAAAAAGTAAAGAATCATTTTTTCAACAACTCGATAGAATAGACTTAAACCTAAGTTGGTTGAGTAAAATGAGTATCGATGACTTGCTGAGCAAACTAATTGTGCAGATTAATGCTCACTCTGATAAAAGCCACTTGATCATTTGCAATACAATTAATTCTGCTGCAGATGTGCATAATAGACTCTTAGAGGAGTTCCCTGAGAAAGAAGTCTTATATCTATCGACTCGCCTTTTACCTTTGCATAGATTAGAGATTATCAAGCAAATTAGGAATAATCCACAGGGCAAGATAATAGTCTCTACACAACTTGTAGAAGCAGGGGTGGACATTGATATCGACTTTGTGTATAGAGATTTTGCACCTTTAGATTCAATTTTTCAGTCTTGCGGTAGATGTAATAGAAATAATCAAAAAGGTAAAGCTCAAGTCTTTTTATTTGAGTTGATATCTCAAAATGATAGCTCTATGCACTCTTATATCTATGACGAAGTGCTGACTAAGAGTTCTAGTGGTGGTATGGCATTACCATTTTACTCTATGCACTCTTATATCTATGACGAAGTGCTGACAGACACAACCAGGGAGTGCTTGCAGGGGAGCGAATCTATAGCAGAAAGAGACTTTTTTCAATTAGCACTTGATTATTACACCAAGCACAAAGAGAGGACTTGCGCTGATGATAAGATACTATCTTTAATTAAGGAGCTACAATACAAAGAGGCATTTGATTTTACAAAGCCAGGCTCATTTAAGTTAATTGACTCTTTTGAAACAGTTACCTGTTTTATTGAATATGATGAAAAGGCAAAGGAATTATATCAAAAAAGCCTCGAACTCAAAGCGGCTGTCAATGATAATCCATATGAAAATAGAATACTATTAAAACAAGTATTTAGAGAAATGTCGCCGTATATAATAAGTCTGCCTGAAAAATTATGCGAAGGAGAAAAAGAGTTCTTTTATATTAGCTCTGAAAGAAAAGACACTTATTATAGTAAAGAAATGGGATTTAAAACAATACAAGATAAAGAGGATTATTTTATTTAATGGAATTATATTTGATGAATTATGGTGCTTATTTGCACAAAAAAGGCAAGCTCTTTGAAGTAGAGATTGAAGGTAAAAAAAAGCAGTTCTCGCCTGAAAAGATCTCTTCTGTTATACTTACAAACGCTGCTACAATCACAACTGATGCCATTCAAATGGCCATGGAATACAATATCGATATCGTCTTTTTAGATGAGTTTGGCGATCCATATGGCAGAGTGTGGTATCCAAAATTGGGAAGCACCACTTATATCAGAAGAAAGCAGCTCGAGGTGTACACACAAGATGAGGGCTTAGAGTTTGTGAAGACATGGGTTTTACGTAAATGTGACAACCAACAGAAGTTTATCAAACTACTTTTATCGAAGAGGCCAGATGCTGACGATACTTTTTACGATCATGTGGAGAAAATGAAAACACATTATAAGAGCTTAGAAAGTATCAGTGAGCCTCTATCAGTCTCTTCAAATAGTATAATGGGCTATGAGGGAATACACTCACGGTTTTACTTTCAATCACTAAGCAAATTAATTCCACGCCAATACCAGTTTGAAGGACGCTCAGCAAGACCAGCAAAAGATGCATTTAATGCGTTTTTAAATTATGGCTATGGTATTTTGTATACTAAAGTTGAAAAAGCCCTTATTATTGCTGGACTTGACCCCTTTGTTGGCTTACTACATACTGATAATTACAATAAAAAATCCTTAGTTTTTGACTTTATAGAGCCTTATAGATACTTAATTGATAGACCTGTTTTTTACTTATTTTCCAGATCAAAGGTAAATGAAAGCCATTATGAGCCGCTAAAGAATGGAATAAAGATTAGTAGCGATGGGAAAAAACTATTAGCCAGCGCTATTATGGAGCATTTTGACACAAAAATCCGTTATGGTAAGAGAAACATTAAAAACATTGACCAAATACAGTCTGATGCGCATAGTTTTGGCAATTATCTTATTGGGAAAAAGGACATTTTTATAGAAGAAGAAGTGCAATAGGAGGAGAAATGCTCACTTGGGTATTATATGATATTCAAAAAGATAAGGCACGAAGCAAAGTAGCAAAGGCATGCTTAGAAAGTGGCATCTATCGAGTACAATATTCTGTTTTTCTCGGTGATCTAAATAAAACACAGACAAAAGAATTATTACTCAAAATCGAAGAATTATGCGATGAAGAGACTGACTCAGTTTACATCTTTCCTATGTGCGCCGAAGACTTTAAATCATGCGTATTATATGGGCAAGCGTTCGACAAAGAATTAGTTAGCGATGAATTATTGGCATTTTTCTTATGATTATTGAGAGCAAACCATTTATTACCCCAAGCGAAGTGATAGAATACCTCTACTGCCCTCGTTATATCTACTTTATGAATACATTGGATATTTCTCAACATGAAAAAAGAAGATCGCTTGTTCAAAAAGGACGAGATATCCATGAACTAAAATTGGTGAGAAATAAAGACTATCTTCGCAAAAAGCTAAACTGTGTAGAAAAGCAAGCAGATGCGTATCTTACCTCAGAGAAACTGATGTTGGTAGGCAGAGTAGATGAAGTCTTATTGCATGCAGATGGTACAATGGCACCTTTAGATTATAAGTTTGCCTTTTGGGAAGGGACCCTTTATAAAACCTTATATATTCAACAGGTATTGTATGCTTTATTAATAGAAGAAAACTACCAAAAAGAAGTGAATCGAGCATACTTGGTCTATGTGAGAAGTAATAACCATGTTGAAGAAATAACGATTAGCCAAAAGGCAAAAGATAAAGCAAAACTGATAGTGCAAGAAATCTTTGATATTATTAGCATTAACTACTATCCAGCACCAACTAAATCAAAAAGAAAATGTGAAGACTGCACATATAGAAATATATGCAATAGTTAAAAGATTTAAGTTGACAAGATAAAGCACATTTGTTATATTGCATTTAACTATAGTGTGTTTTACAAAATCTGAGACGTTTTTATCTGAAAAAACGACCCAACATGGCTCTTTGATAGACGTATAGCGTGTTTGAGGCTTGTCTGAGACCTGAAAAATGGCTAGTTTTGTCCATTTTGCTCTCGCTGAGTTGGCATTATCCCCATCTGAGAAATTGGTTTAGCTATATGATATTAAGGCAGATAAGTCAAAAATAGGGTTTATCTCTATCTATCCATCAAATCAAGGATTGAAACGCGGGTTTGGCAGGTCGAGCGACATTGAGTTGACTGCGGTTTATCTCTATCTATCCATCAAATCAAGGATT
>JAKPKU010000160.1 GCA_029553545.1 Candidatus Cloacimonadota bacterium | reverse complement strand
AATGAAATAATTGGATTCAATGCTTTCTTATCTGATTTGCAAGATTCTTATTCTCCACAGTGGGATAGCTCTGATGGCTTTGGTCGTGTAGATCAAGTTCATACATATAAATCTACGTCAAGATCATTAACGTTTAGTTTTACAATTGTTGCAACAAATCCAAATGACTTTGATGAAATGTGGACAAAGATAAATAAACTAGTTACGCTAGTTTATCCGCAATTTGATTCTGGTCGTTGGGTGCAATCTGATAAAGATGGGACAGATAGATTTATACAACCATTTAGTCAAACTTTTTCTGCTTCACCAATTGTCAGAGTTAGAATTGGCGATGTTATACAATCAAATTATAGCAAATTTGGTTTGCAAAGATTATTTGGTTATGGCGAAGCAGATTTAAAATTCTCAAATAAAAAAGTTAATTATGCTGCGCCAATTGATCCAAATACATTATCAAATATGTTGTCAACAGCATTAAATTCTCCGGGTGGCGGATATTCTTTTTATGTTGGCCCTGGGACTTTTCCATTATTAAATGGCAATATTCTGCAAGCAGCAAAAACATTAGACACAACTGTTTTGTCTTCTTTACAAAGTTTCACAGCACAAATTGTACAGAAAATTAGTGAAGATTCTGTTGCTTGTTCAATATCATTAAACTCAGAAGACGTTAATGCTGTGAATCCTGGTGATGCAAGAAGACATGCAAACGGATCAGGCATTAAAAATTATATTGGCGGGATTTATGTAATTCCAATTGCAGCATTAAGACCAACAGTTCAAACATTAAAAAAACTAGAAAATTCTTTAGCACCGCAAGCAAATTTAGATGAAAGTGGTTCCGCTGAATTGATTGCATTTTTTTCAGAAGATAATAATGCTGTTGTTAAATCATTTAATGAAGTCGGTGGTCGAGGGTTAGCAGGCAAAATTGATTCATTATCGTTTAATATGCTAGACAAAACATCTTGGGATATTACGCCTGATAGACGTGGACCAATGAATGTTCACGTTAATATTGGCTTCACTGTTATACATGATATTGCGCCCGGTTTAGATAAATTTGGCATGAACAGATCTAGCGTTTATAGAATTGGTAAAGTAATTTAAGATGGCAATTAGTCGTTATATAGCTACGCCAATATTAGGATTAGGATCTCAACGGGGAACATCAACTGCTTGTGCTGCGCTTAGAGAAGCAGTTAAATCTGGCGCTATTTCTTATAAAGAATCATATGTAAAGGGTTCTGAAAGATTAGATACGATTGCTGCTGATGTTTATGGTGATGGACGATATTGGTGGGTCATCGCTGCTGCTTCAGATATCGGCTGGGCGCTTCAGGTGCCCCCAGGAACGTCAATTAAGATACCCGAATTGGCTACTACCCTATCGATAATCGGGAGCACACCGTGAGCATCGGGAATAGAATCGAAGATATCTTTAAAGCCCTATCGCCTTCTGATCTTGCTGGTGCAATTGACTTTAAAACAGGTATTGTATCGACGCCAATTTCTACTCTGTTAATAAATATGTTTTTATTGACGCCACCCAATGGCGTTATGTCAACGTCTGATTTAAAAGATCAAATTGATCAAATTGTCGCAAAAACAACACAGTCGCAAAAACAAGAATTGCATGATTTATTAAAAATTTATAGCACAAGCGGATATCCACAATTCACGCCAAGAGTTCATAAATTAGCAACAGATACATCTGGGAAATTAACAGAAGTTTCATTTGAACAAATTATTCCAGATGCATTAAATCGTGATGTTACGATTGCTTTAATAGATGCACCATATGTTCATCCTGCAGTTAGATATGCTGATAGAGCTGAATTATTTTTAACTGCAGTTCCAACAATTGTTATGTCAAGATGTGTTCCAAAATTAGATATCGAATTTATTTTTGACAGACCAAGATATGACGCTGGCGTTTCTACGCCAAGCATATTAAAGTTTTTGTTAGGCACTGGCGAAAATAATATGAACGGTGCAAATTTAGTCATGAGAGATGCTCAACGATTAAATTTATCTGATAGAGAAGTTAATAACGCTGGCATGGAATTGTTTACTTCGCCACAGATGATGCCTTCAATATCTCCTGTTGCACCAAATGCAAGATATGTTCCAATTATTGATCCGACAAGACCAATGGCATCTTTAATTGGTGCTGAAATAACTGTTACGCCAACTGTTGGGATGTTTTCATATAAAAGAGCAAAAATAAGTTTTCTATTACATGACAGATCTAGATTAACTGAATTAAGTGATTTTCTTAAACCAGAAGTTTATCCAAAAACAACGATTAATATGTCATATGGTTGGTCTCATCCAGATGAACCCAATAATCCATATGCTGATTTTATTAACAATCAAACAACTGTAAAAGAAAGTTATGGAATTGTCAATGCATCATATTCATTTGAAGCTGGTGGATCTGTTAGAATTGATTTAGAATTGTTTACACGCGGTGCATCTGAAATTAAATCAACAAAAATTGCAGAATCATTGCAATCTAGTACAGCGATTTATCGAAAACTTATAAAAGTTCGTGATGATGTTGCAGAATATCGACGAATAAAGGGTCTTGATCAAGAAACAGGCATGAATACTGAGATTCGACCTTTTCAATTTTTAGATGGCGCTGAAACTGGTGTTTTGCCCAATGTTCAACAAAGTGAATTAAAACAGACAATAAATTCACTCTTAAAAATGATTGAACAAAATGATCCAAAAATAGATCAGAAACTACAAAAAGATTTGGCAAAAGAATTAAAACAATTGCCTGCTGATTTATTGACATTTAG
>JAKPKU010000154.1 GCA_029553545.1 Candidatus Cloacimonadota bacterium | reverse complement strand
ATTCATTTCTTATCTCCTTGTGGTTGATTAAGTACCAATATAAACCTCCTAACTTATTTGTCAAGAGATATTTACATTAATTTTATGCCTTTTTTTAAATAGATTTCTTGAGAAAATATAGTTGACTATGCAACACCCTCTCTCTGTTAATATATCCGTTTTCTCCTCTTTTTACTAATTATCAATTCTATTTTGTATATCACTATTTTTCAATCTATTGTCAATGTGACTACCCTTACATTCCCCTTGCTATCTTGGAGAATGCAAGGTAATCTTATAGGAATCGAAAGGGAATGCAAAGGAGATTTTTTATGAGTTTTTGAGGTACAAAAAAATATCTGTATTCTTTTACAAGTTGTTTTGATTTATTGAGTAAAAGTTTCAAGAATTATATAGTTTTTTATTCAAAGATTTGTTATTATACTTATAAAAAGAGAAAGAATAAATTTCAACTTGACAATAATGCAATTTATAATTATACTGCAAAATATAAAAATATATAATAGTAAGGTAGTATTTATTATGATAAAAAAAACAATACTGATTCATGTTAAAGTGATAACAGAGAGTAGATAATAGCAATATGAAGAGCAATAGGATCGCATGGATCTTTACTTTTTATAGCTTTATAGATCTGCAGAGCATTTTGCCAAAAATTCATGCAGAAGATATTATCATTGCAGTGGATTCTGGTATTGAGCTATTATTAAAAAACAAAATAAAGCCACACTATTTTATAGGAGATTTTGATTCAGTAGGATTAGATTCATTGAAAAAGGTTGAGCAGAATAATGAGATAGAGGTTGTTCAGCTGAAACGTGAAAAAGATGAGACCGATACAGAAATAGCAGTAGATTTTTGCATAAATAAAGGGTTTCAAGAACTCAATTTGATAAATTCATTGCAAGGGCGTTTTGACCATACTTTAGGCATTCTTTCTGCCTTGGAAAATGCTCTTGAGAGGGGTGTTCAGTTAAAGATTATTTCTGCAATGCAGGAAGTTTACTTGGCAAAGCATGTCCAAGAGCTGGATTATCCCGCCAATACCATATTTTCATTATGCCCCTTGACAGAGGCTGTTAGCAGTGTAAAGACGGTTAATTGTCTTTATCCGCTTAATCATGAACATTTATTTCGACATAAAACGCGCGGAATAAGTAATACTATTAGTAAAAATCGTGCTCAGATCAGTTTTAATGAAGGAAAATTATTAGTTATTGTTCAATTAAACAATGAGCAAACCCATTTATACACCAGCACAAGCATTAGTGAACAGTTAAATATGCATAAAGCATAGAAAGGGAAAGAGATATGTCAGAAGAGAAAGATATTTCTTTTGAAGAAACAATTAAGAAGCTCGATTCGGTTATTAAAATCCTTGAAAATAGTAGTGTTGACGATCTTGAGGACATGATTATGAAATACGAAGAAGGGACAGATCTGCTACAAAAATGTTATAAGTATTTGGAAGATGCTGAAATGCGTGTAGAAACAATTAGCCAAAAATTAAATCGTGAAAAGAAGGAAGATAATGAAAGCTGAAAAAGTTGATCTAAAAAAACAAATGAGAGAGCAAAAAGAAATGGTAAATATCGTACTCGATCGATTGATACCAAGAAAAAATGACTACCCAAAAGAGATCCATAAAGCAATGCGTCATACTCTCTTTGCAGGCGGCAAACGTATTAGACCACATTTGACTATCATGGTATATAACCTTTTTTCCAAAGAAAGAGAAGACCTTGTATGGCAAGCAGCTGGAGCGATCGAAGTTCTACATACATATACGCTTATTCATGATGATTTGCCAGAAATAGATAATGATGATTATCGCCGTGGCAAAAAAACTTGCCATGTACTCTTTGGCGCTGATATAGCACTCTTAGCAGGTGATGCACTCTTGGTGGAAGCATTTAATATGGTCAATGAACTGAATATTAAAGCTGAACTGAAAGTCCGCATGATAGCCGACATGGCAGAGCTTGCAGGCGATAAAGGTTTGATTGCTGGACAAATGGTTGACATTCAAAGCGAAGGAAAAGCAGTAAAGAGAAAAACCGTTGACTTTATTCATCTCAATAAAACAGCAAAATTGATACAGCTCTGTTGTCGCTTTGGTGCGTATTTGGCAAAGGTACCTGCCAGCCATGTCAAGAGATTAGATGAATTTGGCGAAAAGATTGGGCTCGCTTTTCAGATAATTGACGATATTTTGGACGTTGAGAGCTCAAGTGAAAAAATGGGTAAAACTGTCGGTAAAGACCAGGCTGAAAACAAGGCAACATACCCCTCTGTTTATGGCATGGAACAGTCAAAGAAAAAAGCTGATAAGCTTATTGACGATGCACTGAAACTGCTCAAGCCCTATGGTGAACATGCAAATATGCTTAAAGAATTTACTTTAATGTTGGCTAAGAGAGAGTCTTAATGAATATCTCAATCAAAAAATTGGATCAAAACGCAATACTGCCACAAAGAATGACAGAGTATTCCGCTGGCTATGATCTTTTTGCTAATAATTCAGAGCCACTGTGCCTAAAAAAAGGCGAACGGGTGCGCATTTCTACGGGGGTTGCTGTGGCATTACCTGAAGGCTTTGAGGCGCAGATCAGGCCAAGAAGCGGTTTGGCATTTAAATATGGTGTCACTGTCTTAAATTCGCCTGGCACAATAGATAGCGATTATCGCGGTGAAATCATGGTGATCTTGATAAATCATGGAGATAAAGACTTTATTATTGAGCCGTTTTCCAGAATAGCACAGATGATTATTTCAAGATTTGAAGTAGTAAACTTTGAATTGTGTGAAAATTTGTCTGAAACAATGCGCGCTGAGGGCGGTTTTGGTTCAACAGATAAATGATTTTAAAAATAGCATAAAAAGTTAAGAGGAAAAAATGTATAATGTAGAAGAAGAAAAAATAATTGAGCAGATCAAGCAACTAAAGAAAAGCAAAAAGGCTATTATTTTAGCACATAATTATCAATTGCTTGAAGTGCAAAAAGTCGCTGACTTTGTCGGAGATTCTCTGCAATTAGCTCAAAAAGCAAAAGAAGTGGATGCAGATATAATCGTTTTTGCTGGCGTGCTTTTTATGGCAGAAACAGCAAAGTTGCTCAATCCTAAAGTAAAGGTATTGCTGGCAAAAGATGGTGCTGGTTGCCCAATGGCAGATATGATTAAGCCATTTCAATTGCAGGAATTTAAAGTGCAACACCCAGACTATCAAGTAGTTTGCTATGTTAATAGCTCAATAGAAATAAAGGCGGAAAGCAATGTGTGCGTGACCTCATCAAATGCAGTTAAAATCGTAGAAAGCATAGATAAAGACACGCCTATTTTGTTTGTGCCAGACCAAAATCTGGGCAATTATACAAAAATGAAGACAGGACGAAATATCAGAGTTTGGGATGGTATGTGCCCCATTCATCATTTTATTTTTACTGTGAATGATATAGATAAAATGAGGAAAGACTATCCAAACCATAAGATAATTGTGCATCCAGAGTGTCAATTAGACGTCATTAAAGCAGCAGACTTTGCAGCTTCCACCAAAGGTGTGGCTGACTATGTCGCAGAACATGACAATATTATTTTGGGCACAGAAATAGGGTTGGTTGAGGCATTGCAGTACAAATACCCTGAAAAGAGTATCTTGCCATTATCAAGTATGGCGGTGTGCATTGATATGAAAAAGACGCAGTTAATCGACATCTTAAAGACACTCGAAAATGAGGCTAATGAGATAACAATCTCCCCAGAAATAGCAAAAAAAGCGGCTGTGGCGATTGATAGAATGCTCGAACTCTCAAAGTAAAGCAAAAAAAGAGGACTATGAAAGCGATAAGCATACCTGAAACAGATTTAAGCTTTTATCAGATGTCGAATAATCATCAAATTACATCTGACACGGCTTTTTTATCAGAAACTATTATCAAGAATTATGCAGAGCAAAATGCCTTGAAAGTGCTTGATATCGGGACAGGTATGGGGATTATTGCTTATATGCTGAAGCTAAACTTTCCAGATTGGCAGATTGATGGGATTGATATTCAAGAATCATTGATCACTCTGGCAAAGCAAAATCTGCAAGAGTTTTGCCTTGCTTATCAGAGCAAAGGGCTTCGCTTTTTACAAAAAGATTTGAGAAAATATGAGCGTTTTGATTATGATCTAATTGTCTCAAATCCACCGTATTACAAGGAAGGGCAAGCACGCCTGCCAGAGGACTATGGGAAGGCAATTGCCCGTCATGAGATCACACTCAAAATGGACGATATACTACAATTCTTTGCACAACAAGAGAAACAGACTGCAAGATTATTGATTTTGTACCCTGCTTTTCGTGATAAAGAATTGCAAAATGGGGCTCGACAATATAACTTGGCAATACTCAATCAAATGACAGTCCCTGATAGTAAAGCTAATAATCAGACATTCTTATACGAGATAGAAAAATGTTAAAAATTGAGAACTTTGAACTTATTAACCATTCAGAAATAATATTGATAGTAGAAAAACTGATCATCGATACAGGTGAGTTTGCTTATTTTAATGGAGAAAACCGCTCTGGCAAAAGCTTACTCTTATCCAGCTTAGGCGCTGTATATCACAATTATCATGGTAAAATATATTTGAGCAATAAAGAGCCTTGCGATAAGAATTATCATAAGCTGGTGAGGATTATCCAAAATGAAAATCTGATCTTTGGCGACTTGGGTATAGTAGAAAATATTGGTTTTAAAGAACCAGATGACTTTCGCGCTGATAGCAGCCTGATTGACTTGTTGGTGGAGTTTAAATTACCAGTGGAAAAGAATATCAAATGCTCACAACTAAGCCAGTCTGAGTTAAAATGTATCGAGCTTATTCGCGCTTATATGCAAAAGCCTATGATGTTGATTATAGATGATTTGGACAACTATTTTGATTCTACAGTCTTTGATAAGATCTATAATCTTTTAGTTAAAATGAAAAAACAAGGCACGATTATCATTACCAGCGGTAAAGCCGAGTTCAATGCAGAAAAGCAATTTGTTATTACAGAAAAGGGCTTGATACAAAAATGAAAGCAAAGAATCATTTAACAATCTTAATACCCCTGTATTTTCTTGTTTTTCTGGTCGTATTCTTATTGCTTGGCAAAAGCTATTTGTACGAAAACACTTACTATCATAAGTTGCAAGAAATGCCAATTTTGGCTTATTCACAAGACCTGGCTAAGCTAAATGAACTGAAGAGTAAACTTGAGGCTCTGCCATGGGTTGTTGGAATTGAAATAAAACAGAATAATGAGCTAAAGGCAAACCTCATCGAGAAATACAAGCTGGTGAATGATGATATAATGAGAAGTACACGATTGCCAAACTTGATGATAATCAGCTTTCAAGGTAAAGAAAAAGGTGCTTATTTGCAGATTTTGCAGCAGATAAGAACAGATTATCCGAATTTTCTTTTGGATTATGATATTCAAGGCGTGGACAAACTTTTTAATAATCTCAATGCATATAAAAAGATAAGAAATACTTTGGTATGGGTCTTGATTTCTTTCGCTTTTATGATTCTTTTTTATGCAAATATTTACTATGAATCTTGCAATAATGAGTACTGGCGAATCTACCTTAAAGCAGGTGGAGACATTTCGAAACGAAGAAAGCTATTCTTTAAAAAGTTCTTTTTTACATATGTTTTTGGGGTAATATTGAGTTTCGCAACTGCATTTTATCTGCAAAATGACAGACAGTTTGATATAAACAAGCTTGATAATTCTTATACAAATGTGCACTACTTTATGGCTTTTGTATTGCCTTTTGTGTTAGCGATTATCAGTGCACTTTACTTGAGAAAGAAAAAATGATACAACATATACCTAATATTTTAACTATGTTGCGACTATTGGCTGTGCCAGTGTTTGTTTGGATGATGGATATAAATCCCTTTATTGGGCTATGCATCTTTGTTGGTGCAAGCATTACTGACTTTTTTGATGGCTATCTCGCCCGCAAGCTGAACGTGATCTCAAACTTCGGTAAGATAATGGACCCACTTGCAGATAAAATCCTCGTCATCTCAGCTATAGTTTTATTGAGCTTGCCGCCAATTCGCTATATTCATTGGGCGGTCGTCTTGATTGTGTTTGTTCGTGAGCTTGCTGTTACGCTTTTACGCGATTACTATCGCTCAAAGAATATCATCATTGCTGCCAATATTTGGGGCAAGATCAAAACAGTCTTGCAGATGGTGGGTATCATAGGTGCATTGCTTTATTATTCATATGGAGTAGTGATTCCATACAAGTTTGTCGCCTCGGTAAACAATGCCATTCTGCTTTCTATTGAGATCTTTTTCTGGATTATTGCGGCAGTCACGGTATTGTCAGGCACCAATTATTTTATGATTAAAAAGAGGAAATGAAGATTGAAAAATAAATATCTCATTATAATGTTGATTATGCTTAGTCTCTTGGCTGCTTCTTGTTCGAATAGCGAGAAAAAGCAAGCTAAAGCAAAAAAATCAACTACAACAAAAAAGGCAAATGATGTCTATGAACCAGGCAAACCTATGTCCTGGGGGCATGATCAGACAATATATGTTTTTGTGGATGATGATGTGTGGAAAGAGTCTGAATACTATGTCCGATATGCATTGGAACGCCCGTTTTTCACTGTGCAAAATGAGAAACTCTTTGAAGTTAAACGTGGTGATGTCAAAGCCTTAGATCAATTTTATAAATACAAAAACCTGCTCTTTATTTGTGATTTGAGCTCAAATAAACCTGTCGCTACATCAGTAAAGAAAATGATGAATAAAGAAATGGAGAACTACGTTGAAAGCAAGGGGTCAGGACTCTTTGCAAAGCATAATCATTGGGCAAATGAGCAATTTGTGGTGTTTATGATTGGTTCTAATATTAATAATTTGGCTGAATTTTATAAGAGAAATGGCAATGAATTGTTCTTCCATTATCGTCAGAAGTTTGTGCAAAGAATTGCCCATAAACACGATAAACTCAAGCCTGTCGATCAAAAGCTATTTGATAAATTTCCTTTTACTATGCAAGTTCCAGAGAATTATATCTTGTATAAGTCAGACCCAGAAGGTCGCTTTATTTCATTTATTTGGCGTTCAAGAGAAGACCAAAAGCTCAATCCAGATAAGTATATTTCAATTTATTATGAGCCAATGCCCAAAAAACAAAATAAAGTTATCGAACAAGAGTGGGTCAAGGCAACGAGAAAGAAGATTGCTTGGGACTACTATGACGAAGATGAAATAGTGGACGAAGACGTGCAATATGGGCTGTATAAGTTTTTAGATTATCCCACTTGGTATATGTCTGGGCGCTGGCAAAACAGTAAATACTTTATTGGCGGGACTTTTCAGTCATTTGGCTTTTTTGATGAAAGTACAAAAATCGCATATTTAATAGACACTTCTGTTTATTTTCCACAGGGAGATAAGCTGAAGTTTTTGATGGAACTCGAATCCATTGCTCATTCATTTAAAGCTAAAGAGGTGAAAAAATGAAGAAGTCCAGTGTTTTCTTTTTATTCTTTTTGACAATATTATTTAATTCAGTCATTCTTTTTGCATACCATACCCAATTTCAAAAAGACGTGGCAATAAGCCATTTACATAGTAGTAATGCCTATGCAAAGAGTGCCGCTCAGCGCGCTGCTGCAAATGATGAGCTCGCACTCAATAGACAAAATGCGATCACTGATGCTATTGCAATGATGGCAGAAAGCGTCGTTTCTGTCAATGTTATCAAGACACAAGTTGTACGAAGGAACCCCTTCTTTGATGATTTCTTCTTCGACTTTTTTGGTGGGCAAATGCAAAGGCAAGTGCAGAGTATTGGCTCTGGAGTAATTTTTACTGAAGATGGATATTTGCTCACAAATGCTCACGTTGTCGAAGGAGCAACCCAGATCAAGGTCGTATTGCCCGATGGAAGAGAAGTCGACGGACGCTTAATAGGTGTGGATAGCGTGCACGATATAGCCGTTGTGAAATGTAATGAGAAAAATTTGCCTGTTGCAATGCTCGGTCGTTCAGATGACTTGATTATTGGGGAATGGGTGATAGCAGTCGGCAATCCTTATGGTTTTTTGATGAAAGATAGCAAACCCTCTGTCTCTGTCGGGGTAATTTCAGCTATCAATCGGAATTTTGTTCAGAAAAATGATGGTAAAGTTTATAAAGGAATGATTCAAACAGACACGGCTATCAATCCTGGAAATAGCGGCGGACCGCTTGTAAATATCAATGGCGAAGTTATTGGTATCAACTCTTTTATCTTATCCGAGTCAGGCGGTAGTGTTGGTATTGGTTTTGCAATACCAATAGATAGAGTGAAAAAGATAACAGAGGAATTGATAAAATATGGACAAATTCGTGAAGCATATTTTGGCTTTAAGGTACAGGATCTGACACCTATGATCGTATCTTATCTAAACTTGAAAAGCTCTGACGGAGTAATTGTCTCCGCAGTTGATAAAGCAGGTCCTGCAATAAAGGCGGGGCTGATTAAAGGTGATGTAATAAACTCGATTAATGGTGCTGTAATTAATAATACCAATGATGCAGAATTGGCGGTTTCAGACATCTCGCCAGGAGATAAAGTAAAGATAAATATAATTCGTGATGGAAAGATAACATCACTTGATTTAGTAGCTGGAGAATATAAATAGAGGGAAAATGGCTAAAGCGAGAAGCTCTTTATTAGTTGAAATTGGGAAACATAGCGATATAGCGATAGGCGTCGGTGTAATACTTATCCTCGTCGTTTTGCTCTTTCCATTGCCTTCATTTATGATTGATGCACTTTTGGCAGTTAATTTCATGCTTGCCTTTATCATACTCTTGTCGCCTGTTTATCTTCTGAGACCTGTTGAGTTCTCTGTTTATCCAGGTTTACTACTGATTGTTACACTGTTTAGGCTTGCCTTAAACGTCGCCACGACCCGTGCTATTCTATCCTCAGGGGCGCCTGGGCAGATTATTGAGGTCTTTGGCAGCTTTATGATTAGAGGCAATTATACTGTCGGTATTATTATATTTATTATACTCTTTATCATCAACTTTATCGTGATTATTAAGGGTTCTGGTCGTGTGGCAGAAGTCTCCGCACGTTTTACACTGGATGCTTTGCCAGGTAGACAAATGGCTATTGATGCCGACTTGAATAATGGCGTGATTACAGATGCTGAGGCGCGTGAAAAGCGTGATGATGTGCGCCGTGAAGCAGATTTTTATGGTTCAATGGACGGTGCCAGTAAGTTTGTGAGCGGTGATGCAAAAGCGGGTATTATGATCACGCTTATCAACCTTATTGGCGGTATTATCATTGGCGTTGTGCAAAAGAATATGCCTTTGCTTGATGCAATGGATAGATACACAATTTTGACTATTGGTGATGGATTAGTCTCGCAAATACCAGGTCTTTTGATTTCTGTGTCTGCGGGTATCATTGTTACGCGTGCAGGTACAAAAGAAAATTTGGGAACAGAGGTCATTACCCAATTATTTAAAGAGCCAAAAGTCATGTATGTGACAGCCATTGTGCTCTTTCTCTTTGGTTTCGCACCTGGCATGCCCAAATATATCTTTATGCCCTTGGGGCTTGCGCTTGGCTACTTTGGATATAGAGTCTCAAAATCTGAGATGATTGTCGTGGTATCAGATGAAGAAAAAGCTCTAAAGGAAAGACTTGAACAAGAAGAAAAGGCTGCGCATGATGCATTAACACAGTCTCCAGAAGAAAAGGCAAAAGAAATCGCCTCTTATCTACAAGTTGACCCTCTCGAACTCGAAATAGGCTATAGCCTTATCAGCTTGGTAGATGAAAAGCAAAAAGGCGACCTATTGGAGCGTGTCGCCAGCCTAAGAAAGCAATTAGCTATTGAAATAGGGATGCTCGTACCACCTATTAGAATACGCGATAATATCTCTTTAGTTCCCAATAATTATGTTGTCAAGATCAGAGGTGAAGAAATCGCACGTGGAGAGTGCTTGGTGAACCATTATATGGCGCTCAATCCAGGTACTGTTGAAAAAGCAATCAAGGGCATCGAGACAGTCGATCCAGCATTTGGTCTGCCTGCCTTGTGGATATCAGAAGATAAGAAAGATATCGCTGAAATGCATGGCTATACAGTCATTGAGCCATCTGCAATGATAGCGACGCATTTATCTGAATTAATCAAGACGCATGCAGATTTATTGGTCACTCGCCAAGATGTTCAAAAGCTGCTTGATAATGTGAAAAAAGAGAATGAAGCTGTCGTTAATGAACTTGTACCAAACCTTCTCTCGCTCGGCAATATAGAAAAGGTATTGAAAAATCTGCTTCATGAAAACGTGCCTATTCGTGATATGGTGACGATTTTGGAGACGCTGGCGGACTTTGCACCTGCAACACGCGATGTCGAGACTCTAACAGAATATGTACGCTATGCTTTATCACGTACTATTTCCAAGAAATACATAGCAGGCGATGGCATTGTTTACGGCATTACTTTGGCGCCTGATCTTGAGCATTCCATTACCGATGTTGTGCATCAAATCAAGCAAAAGAACTATCAGGCATCTCTGCCCCCTGGCATTGTTTCGCAGCTTTATGATGATTTGAGAGAGGCGGTGGTGCAGATTACTAAAGCAGGCTTTACCCCTGTTGTGATTGTTACACCGACAATTAGATCCTATTTAAAGAGATTGATTGAGCCCTCCATGCCGTCATTGCAGGTGATTTCTTACAATGAAATTCCCACGCAAATACCTATCCAATCATTTTTGAATATCAGCATTCACTAAATAACCTGTATAAAAAGACAAATTTCACTTACCTTTTAAATTATATTGACAAAATATGCCTATCTTAATTATTTGAGATAGCTTTTTTTAAAGACATCACCTGATAGAGGAGAAGTAATGAATTTTCAAGATATGATATTAAGTTTGCAACATTTTTGGGCAAAGCAAGGCTGTTGCTTATTGCAACCATATGATGCAGAAGTCGGCGCAGGCACTTTTCACCCCTCAACTTTTTTTGGTTCATTAGGCGAGAAATCAACATCTATCGCTTACCCACAGCCGTGTCGTAGACCAAAAGACGGACGCTATGGTGAAAATCCAAACCGCATGCAACATTACTATCAGTTTCAAGTGATAATAAAGCCATCGCCTCATAATATTCAAGACTTATATTTAGATTCTTTAAAAGAAATAGGCATCGAGATTGAAAAGCACGATATTCGCTTCGTTGAAGATGACTGGGAATCTCCTACTTTAGGCGCTTGGGGGCTGGGCTGGGAAGTGTGGCTTGATGGTATGGAAATATCTCAATTTACCTATTTTCAGCAGGTGGGTGGAGTTGAAATATCTCCTATCAGCGTCGAGTTGACTTATGGGCTCGAACGCATTGCCATGTATATCCAAAATGTAGATGATTTTAAAGATATTAAGTGGAATGATGATACCAAATATGGCGAGATCTTTTTTGATAAAGAAGTCGAGTTTTCAAAGTTCAATTTCGAAGCCTCAAATGTTGAAAGACTCTTTTCATCTTTTGCTGAATATGAGGCATCAGCCAATGAATTGATCGCTAAAAAGCTCGTCTACCCTGCTTATGATTATCTACTAAAAACCTCTCATGCCTTCAATTTATTGGATGCACACGGGGTCATCAGCGTAACTGAGCGTGCTGCATATATTGGCAGAATAAGAAAGCTCGCCAGAGATTGTGCATTGACCTACTTATCTGTCTATGAATCATGACGATATAGAGCCTGAATAATGATGAATATTTTCACTTATTTTGTCATAGCCGTCGGCTTATCGATAGATTGCTTTGCGGTATCAATTTCAAGTGGCATGGCTCTAAAGTGCTTTATGGTTCGCTATGCTGTGAGGATCGGCATCTTTTTTGGCGGTTTTCATGCACTTATGCCCGTAATAGGTTGGTTTGCAGGCAATAGCTTCAAAAAATATATCGAGAATTATGATCACTGGGTTGCCTTTATTCTCTTGGCAATAATAGGCTCAAAGATGATTTATGAAGCATTGTATGTCAAAGGCGAAGAAAAGGTCTGCGACCCACGAAAATTACTCGTCATCATCGGCTTATCAATAGCTACAAGCATAGACACTTTAGCTGTCGGAATCAGCTTTTCCGTCTTAGGCATTAGAATCTTAACACCCGTTCTGATCATTGGTTTAGTGACTTTTATTTTTTCTTATGCAGGCATGTATATTGGCGACAGATTTGGAAATGTTTTCGGCAATAAAGTCGAGATATTTGGTGGTATTATCCTCATTCTTATTGGGTTAAAAATACTTATCGAACACTTATTTTGCTTAGCGTAAAGAGGCATTATGGAATCAATTAAAGATATATACACTATTGGTTTTGGTCCCTCAAGTAGCCATACTATGGGACCTCAAAAGGCTGCAGAAGAATTTAAGAAAAAGTACCCACATGCTGAACTGTATAAGGTGATTTTATACGGAAGCTTGGCTGCGACAGGTAAAGGACACTTCACAGATCAGGCGCTATATAAAGTGCTTGGTGCCCGCAAAACAACTGTAGAATGGAAGCCAGAAGAATATTTGCCATTACATCCCAATGGCATGGAATTTGTTGCGTATTTTAATAAAGAAGAATTGGGAAGATGGAAAGTCTTTAGCGTTGGTGGCGGCACTATCCGCGATGAGAAAAACTTCTATGCCAGAGAAAATGACATTTATGACATGAGCACGATGCAGGAATTACTTGCTTTTTGTGATAATACGGGGCGTGCCTTTTGGGAAATCGTAGATATCTATGAAGATAGCAGTATTTGGGATTACCTTGAAACAGTATGGAAGGCAATGAAAGATGCCATCTTTAATGGACTAAATAATGAAGGGGTTTTACCTGGACCCTTGCGTATAGCACGTAAAGCCGCTTCTTATAATATGAAAGCTAATAATATTGGCTCGATATTAGGGGGTATTGGTGTAGCTTTTTCTTATGCATTGGCTGTTGCTGAAGAGAATGCTACAGGAAATACTGTAGTGACCGCTCCAACTTGCGGCTCGGCAGGAGTTTTACCCGCTGTTTTATTGTTTTTAAAACATACTTATCAAATCAGCGATACACGCATAGTCAGAGCAATTGCTACAGCTGGTTTGATCGGTAATATCATCAAGACAAATGCCAGCATCTCAGGTGCAGAGGTCGGTTGCCAAGGTGAAATTGGAACTGCCTGCGCAATGGCATCTGGTGCCGCTGCTCAGATTTTGGGAGGCTCACCTGCTCAGGTTGAATATGCAGCAGAAATGGGTATGGAACATCATTTAGGGCTCACTTGCGACCCGATAGGCGGCTTCGTGCAGATCCCCTGTATCGAACGTAATGCAATTGCTGCCGCTCGTTCTCTTGATTGTGCGTCTTATGCACTGCTGTCTGATGGCAAGCATCGCATATCTTTTGATCAAGTTGTTGAGACAATGGGGCAGACAGGTCGAGACATGCAAGCTCAGTACAGAGAGACCTCACTTGGCGGCTTGGCACGTGAATGGAAGGGCTATAAGCTGATTTAGTGTAAAATCTCTATGAAAATATTGAATAATTTGGAATAAATAAAGATAAGTTGCTCAAACATTTTTAAAAAAAAATCACCTATAAACCCGCTCCTATAAGGCATCTGCTGTTTTAGGTGAAAATAGTTTTCAAAAAGCACCATTTTGTAAGCCCTATGTATATAGAGGGTGATGCTTTTTATAATATCTGCTTTATTCTTTTATATGCTATTTTGATTTAGTGAGTAACAGCCTCTCTTTATATAGCTTTGCTACTTTGCGCACCCCAATTTTACATATTTATCAAAAGCCTCAGCTATGGCAACTTCAAAAACAGTCGTGGTTTGTGTAAACTTCCAGTGACCATTCTCCAACACATGATATCCGTTTGATCTCACTACAGCACTAATTCCAAAGTGAATTGCCTGGTATTCAAAGAGATAAAAGTCTTTGCCATCAAAGCCAATATCCATTGATAAAAGTGGTGATTTAAAAGTGTCAAATATCTCTTTCGCATAGTCGAGCAGCCCCTTGGGCATTTCAAAATCAAAGATGAATTTTTTGGTCCCACTTGCTCGAAAATCACCTTTATTGGTCATTCTTTTCACTGCAAAATAGCGGTCATAAAGCACAATAACACGATAATCACAGTCGAGATTTTCAACAAAATCTTGTAAAACAAATGGCACCTCTTGTGTTATATAATCACGGTATTGGTAATAATCTTTCATTGGATTAAAATCAGGATAGCCAGCAAAGGTCTTTTGCTTTCTAAAAAAATGGCGGCGCAATAAGTCTATTCTCTCAAAAATACTCAGCTGTTTTTCTATTTTCTTTAAGACTCGATAAACATCTTTTTTTGAGCGCACAAGGAATACCCCTCGACCATTAGATCCTTCTATCGTCTTTAGCACTTTAGGAAACTTAATATCCATGTTTTCCATTTCTCTTTTGCTGCTAAAATAGAGTGCTTTAGGCTTCGTTATTCCCAATTGACGCTTATAAAATTCTTGATACCCCTTATTCTCATGGCAATACAATAAATTAAAGTCTGGAATGACTACATTGCCCTCTTTTTCAAGGTAGCGGATAGTGTCTTTGATCAAAAATCTTAAGTTAAACTTTTGACTAAAGCTGTAAATGATAATTTCATTTTTGAGTTTCACTAAGTCATTGGCAATTTGATAAAACTCGTATAATTCGATATTATACCCATGATTCTTCAGCTCGTCTACAAATAAGTCAGTATTAAGAGAAGCCCAAGGCTTTCTTGCTTGACCAAAAAACTTATTATAGCCCATGATAATGATGATTCTTTTCATATAACCTCAATATATGTTTTTACCCAGATTAATAAATATAATTTAAAAGTCAAGTTTTTTATCGAATAAATCATTTTTTTATAGTGAATATACCTCAAAAAAGTATGATACAAAAACAGGCTTTTAGAGTGTGTTGATTAATGGATAATTCGGGTTTACAGACTTGAAGAATATTGAAAGCTAAGAACTGAGAAATGAAATGTAATTGATCTGAGCCAATAAAGAATTGTGATCCGTAAAAAAATCACCTCTAAACCCGCTCGTAGTAGGCATCTGCTGTTTTGGGTGAAAATAGTTTTCAAAAAACACCATTTTGTAAGCCCTATATATATAGAGGGTGATGTTTTTTTATGACTCAGTTTTATTCTTTTTAAGTAATTTTTGCTACTATGCAACAGCTTCTTTAATTACTTTTTCTTTTTTTTCTTGACACTTACAATAGACCTAATAATTTGGCAATTTAGGAAATGATTATTCAAAAATACAAAAATTTGGAGGATAAAAAATGAAAAGAACATTTCAGCCACATAATAGAAGAAGAAAGTCCGTACATGGCTTCAGAAGCAGAATGGCAACCAAGAATGGTCGAAAAGTATTAGCACGTAGAAGAGCAAAAGGAAGAAAAGTTCTCTGCGTATAAATGCAATTCATCAAACAAAAAAGTATATTTGACCAGCTGAGAAAAAGCGAGAAGAAGCTTTTTGGCAAGTACTTTTTGTTGATTTACCTTGAAAACGAAGAGAATACAGAGTTGGCTGTAGGTATCACAGTAAGTAAAAAAGTGGGTAATGCGGTTGTAAGAAACCTCATCAAAAGGCGATTACGTTCAATTTTGAGAGATTACCATGAGCCTTCAGCCTTATCGCGTTTTCAAATTAATATTATTGCACGTCCAGATATTGTCGAGGTAGATTTTTTGCTTTTGAAAAAAGATCTATATAGGCAATTTGAGAGATTGAATCAATATGCGAATAATTAATTATCCATTTTATTATTTGATACGGTTTTATCAAAGATATATCTCTCCTTTATTGCCACCAGCATGCCGATTTACTCCCACATGCAGCGAATATGCAAGGCAAGCTTTTATAAAATACTCTCTACCCAAAGCTCTTTTTTTATCTGTGATACGTGTTTTGAAGTGTAATCCCTTTCACCCTGGTGGAGATGATCCACTACCCTAATACTCACTTATGATATAATTTTGGAGGAAATTTGGAAAAAAGAACAATCATTGCCATTATCTTAATTATGGTAATCTATTGGGTGGCTTCAGAATATTTCTGGAAACCAAAAACAATTGAAAATGCCCAAACTCAAACTGTTCAGACTGTCGAAGATACAAATAACAAGCAAAATGAAGTTGTAGAAAAACAACCAGAACTCATTAGTACCCCTGTCGTTAATCAAGCTGTTGAATTGGATGAAAATATTGTTATTGAGAATGACCAACTCAGCCTCACTTTTACAAATAAAGGTGGAAATTTAAGATCTATCGTCGTTAAAGATTATTCCTTAGCTGACAAAGAAACCCCCGTCCAGCTAATACCAGAAGATCAAGATTTGACAAATATTGTTTTAAAAACGTCTGATGGCTATATCTCTCTTGCTGATTATAATTTAAAATATGAACATAGCCAAACAGATAGCGCTCAAGTTTTAACTTTCTATTTTGAATCAGAAAATGGCACAAAGTTATTGAGCAAGGTATTTACCCTGTATGATGATTATACGCTCGATTTAAAATTTATAAATGAAAACTACGCCTCTTTAGATGGCTATACAATTGGCTTTGACTCAGGTATAAAGCTGACTGAAGAGAGCACTGCATCCACAAAAGATAAAAAGAACTCTTTCAAACTTATCAGCCAGGTCGGCAATAAATACGAACAAGTTACTCTTTATAAAATCAATAAAGAGATTGGCAAGATGACAAATCAGGGGACAAAAGATGCGACCTTAAAGCATTATGGTAGTATTGATTGGGCTGCTGTGCGCTCTAAATATTTCATTTATGCCCTTATCCCTGAAAAGAAAATTGAGTCCAAAGGTATTGATATTTTTGCAAGTGAAGATAGCCCTGCTTTTGTTTATAATGTCGATTTTAGCAAAAGAAGCTCTGTCTTTGAAGACAACTATCAACTCTATTTAGGTCCTGTAGACTATAGCAAACTCTCAGCTTTCAATAATGGCATGGAAGATATTGCCGAGCTTGGAAGCGCTTGGTTGAGATGGCTGAGCAAGATCTTCTTACATTTCTTGAATTTCCTTAATAAATTCATCACAAATTGGGGTATCGTTATTATTATCTTTGCTCTGGTATTAAAGCTTTTACTCTCTCCGCTGACCAATAAGACTATGCAGTCGGCAAAAAAGATGCAAGAAATTAATCCGCTGATGCAAGAAATCCAAAAGCAATACAAAAGCGATCCGCAACGTATGAATCAAGAATTACAAAAACTCTATAAAGAACATAAAATCAATCCATTAGGCGGATGCTTGCCTTTACTTTTGCAAATGCCTATCTTCTTCGCTCTCTACCCTGTCTTGAGAAGCTCGATTGACCTCAGACAAGCTGAGTTCTTTGGTTGGTTGGCAGACCTATCTGAACCTGATAAATTCTGGGTATTACCAATTCTCATGGGCATATCAATGTTTGTACAACAAAAAATGACTATGGCAAACACAAGTCCCGAAGATCTTAAAAAGATGGACGAAAAACAACAAGCTCAAATCCAAAGCCAGAAAATGATGATGTATATAATGCCTATATTTATGTTTTTTATTTTCAAATCTCTACCATCCGGTCTTGTGCTATATTGGATGGTATTTAATGTGTTCCAAATAGTACAACAATTATACAAAGACTACAAGAAGAAGGCTTAAAATGAAAACAATTGAAAAAACTGCAAAGACAGTTGATCTCGCTATTCAAGATTTTAAAAAAGAATATAAACTCAATGATAATCAATTTACATATGAAGTTGTACAAGAACCAACTTCCTCTTTTTTAGGGCTATTTGGCGGAAAGGATGCAATAGTAAAATTTACTGTTACAAATTATTCTGAAGAAATACGCCTCTATTTATTTGATTTCTTTAATCATATTCAGATGAGTTTTGATGTAATCGAAATTGAAAATATCGACCATGTATACAAAGTCACGATAATTAATCCCACAGAACCTGGTGTTATTATCGGTAAAGATGGCAATTTCCTCAATGATTTAGAGTACTTATTAAACCTCAGTATTCTCAGAAATCAAGAGGTAGAAGGCAAGATTATTTTAGATGTGGATAATTACCGTCAAAGACGTGCTAATACGCTCAAACGTGATGCTGAAATTGCTATGGCAAAAGTGCTAAAAACACGAGTAAGTGTCTCTCTGAACCCACTTATCTCTGCCGAAAGACGATTGATACACCACAGAGTACAAGAAGATAAGAGATTTAAAACAACGACTATCGGCGATGGAAGAAAGAAAACTGTCGTGATCTCTCTTGCTAAAAAAGGCTTTTCAAATAAGAATCAAGGTAATAGAAAAACATTTAAAAGCACACATCACCAACATAAACAAAACAACCATACTCAAAAAACAAGTGAATAAATTATCAGCAAGCCCCTCCAATGCGAGGGGTTTGGTTTTGTTTGAAAATAAAATGAAACATTTATTGCCTGTCTGAATTACAGTGTTGAAGACGTTTTAGGAGAAAAAATGAAAGTATACGTTTTAGGTGCTGGAAATTGGGGAACAACTTTAGCTACAGTCTTTGCTGAAAAAAACCAAATTGTACTGTGGACCAATACTACTGAAGAAGCTGATCAGATCAATAAAGATCGTGAGAATAGACAGTTTTTGCCTGGCATAATGCTGCCTGATAATATTTCTGCTGAAAAAAAATACAATAGTAGATTAAATAGCGATGATATCTTGATAGTCAGCGTGCCCTCCAGAAAAGTTCATGAAATATGCGAAGAAATAAAGGCACAAGGCTATACCCAGCCAATTTATGTAAATGTTTCAAAAGGCGTTGAACACAAGAGCCTCAAGACTATTCATGAAATAGTAAAAGATTTTATACCAAAAGTGCATTTTGCTAATCTCTCAGGACCGACTATTGCCCGAGAAATTGCAGAAGGCTTGCCCGCAAAGGCTGTTTTGGCATCTGATGACATAGAATTGCTCTTCTATTTACAAAAGGAATTGGCAAATTCAAGGCTCTTTTTTGAGTTTAGCACAGATGTAAAAGGTATCGAGCTGGCTGCCTCGCTGAAAGGTTTGATCGCTATTGCTATTGGCATTGCAGATGGACTTGGCTATAAGACTAATATCTTTGGGCTTTTGATGACAAAAGGACTCTCGGAATTTTATAAATTAATGAAGTTTTTTAATGTTAATCCCAAAACTGTATACGGCATCGCAGGTATGGGTGACCTGATCACAACTTGCTTATCAGAAAACAGCAGAAACCGACAGTTTGGAAAGCTCTTAGCTCAGGGCTTGGATGTGGACTCTGCACTACAAAAAGTGGGCATGGAAGTCGAAGGCGTCTCTATGGCTAAAACCGTAATGAAATTGACCAGATTAAATATCTCTTTACCGCTGATCTCATTCGTTGTTGACACGATTAACGGCGAAGCTGACCTGAGAAAAGATTTAGAAGAAGTATTGTTGAAGATGCCTGTATGAGCGTATTTTTTGATTTAAAGGAGACAAAATGAATTGTAAAAAGTGTAAGGGTAAAATACCTGCAAATAGTATTTTTTGTAATCATTGTGGAACTGCTACGAGCTTTGTAAAAGAGAATTTGTCAGCATCTAAGACAATCAGAGAAGTCTTTAGCACATATTCTAAGCATATCAGCAAACATATAAGTTTTTCTCTCATTACTTTTATATTTTCAGTTGTGCCACTCATTCTTGGTTTGTATTTGCTGCACCGCAATTTTGTAAATATTAGACCTTTCTTTTACTATGCCTTGAATTTACTTGTTATTTCTCTTTTTATGCCGTTTTGGTTAATTGCTCTTGCGAAGGAGGATGACTTCTTCTCAAAAAGCTCTCATATTTCTGAGTATTTTGCCCTTTTAAGACACTATCCTGCTCAATTAGTGTTATGTGTCGCCTCTTCTCTTTACTTGCTCTTATTGAAGCTTATTTGTCAAGGCGACCCCATTTTAAATTTGGTACATTTTATTCTAATAATTTATGGTTTGGCTATTGTTCTTCATGTGCCTACCATGATGTTTGAAAATCCGATATGCCCCATTAAAGCGATCAAAAAAGCTTATACTTTTGGCAAACATACCATTCGTTGGCAAAATGTGTTTCTCTCTATCTTCATCGTAATTGTCAATGTTCCAGCTTTTTTATTAATGCTCTATGCAAATTCATTGACAAAGTACAATATGCTAAATACATGGATTATCAGTATAATCGCCCTATTGCTTGGTATAGCTTATTCGCTTATTATCTTTCCTTTCTCCTGGCAATTAATCAGAAGCCAGTATCAAAAATATAAAGATAATGGCATTTTGGAAAAGAATATCGAGAAAGAAGTTAGCTGAGTAATAGAGGAGTAAGTATGAATATCTTTGAGACACATGCGCATTTAGATTTTGATGACTACAAGCATGACCGCGAACAGATGATCCAAAAAGCCTTCAAAGTAGGCGTGAAAAACATTATAAATATCGGTATAGATGAAAAAAGCTCGCGAGATTCAATTAAATTGGCAGAACAATATCCAGAAATCTATGCAAGTGTAGGCTACCACCCCTCTACGGTAAAGATTTTCAATGAGAAAGTGGTATATGAATTGGCAAAGCATAAAAAAGTAGTGGCAATAGGTGAAATAGGACTCGATTATTATCGTAATTATAATCCCAAAGATATGCAAAAAAAGGCTTTTGCAAGGCAAGTTGAGATTGCTTGCGAGATAGATAAACCGATCATTATTCACGATCGAGAAGCGCATGAAGACTGCTTTGACGTGCTCAAGCAAAATAAAGCAAAGAAGGTTGTTTTTCATTGTTTTTCTGGTGATGTCGCTTTTGCTGAGAAAGTGCTTGCCGAAGATTGGTATATCAGCATTACAGGCGTGATTACCTATAAGAATAATGATCTTGCAGACGTAGTGCGCATCTTACCAAAAGATAAGTTTTTTATTGAAACAGATAGCCCGTATCTGACGCCTGTTCCTCATCGTGGCAAGAGAAATACGCCCGAATATCTGACTTATGTGGTGCAAAAGATTAGTGATATCTTGCGTATTCCACCAAACCTTGTAGCAGAACAGACATATCAAAATGCTAAGAGGTTTTTTCTTCAAGAAGCTTTTTAAAAGGATAGAAAATGAATATTGCAATAGGTGGGTTTTTCCACGAATCAAATACATTTAACCCCATTATTACGGGTAAAGAAGATATAGTTGTTTTTGAAAAAGAAGAGATTTTTACTAATAAATCAGCGTTTATAATGGCAAAGGGTATTATTGATTATTTTCAAGAGAGAGGCGAGTATTCGCTTTATCCATTGGTTTTTATGAAGGCTGTGCCAAATGGAGAAATAAACAGAGAGTACTATTTGCTATTGAAAGAGCGGTTCTTTGCATATCTAAAGGAAGCGCCTCAAATCGATGCATTTGTGCTTGCATTGCATGGTTCGATGCGAGTTGAGGGCATCGGCTCAGCTGAAAGCGACTTGCTGGCAGACATCAAAAAACAGTACCCCAGCACGCCGATTTTCTCTGCTCTTGATATGCATGCCAGCATAACTAAAACGATGATGGAAACAGCTGATGCCTTTGTTGCTTTTAAGACTGCGCCGCATATTGACGTTTGGGAAACAGGTTATAAGATCGCTGAATTAGCAGACTTTTCTTTGAAAAATAAGATCACCTTGAAAACCGCTTATGCAAAGGTTAATTGCCTAATCGCTGGTGAAAAGTCGGAGACTGATTGCCAGCCAATGAAATCACTGATCGACGAGTTGCATCAGCTGGAGAAAGAGGCTGAAATATTGTCAGCTTCTTATTGTCTTGGCTTTCCATGGGCTGATGCGAAGGAAAATGGTGTAACAGCGATAGTGGTCTGCAAAACAGATCAAGAGAGAGCTGATCATGCTGCCAGATATCTTGCTGATAAATTTAAGGAAAAGAAACACCTTTTTGGTTTTTCTATGCCCTCTTTACCGCCTGAGCAAGCTCTTATAGAAGCATTAAAACAAGAGAAAAAGCCTGTCTTTGTTTCTGATTCGGGCGACAATCCAACCGCTGGTTCAACTGCCGATAATACTGAAATAATAAGACTTTTGAGCAAAGATTTGAAAGATAAGATTAATGAAAAAAGTATCTTAATTGCAGGCATTTTTGATCCATTAGCTGTGGCTTTCTGCGAGAAGAATATGCAAACAGAGATCGAGCTTTTTGTCGGAGGTATTTATGATACAAAATACTGCAAACCCGTATTGCTTCAGGGTGTGCCGATTAAAAAGATTGAGGGCTTTGGTCTATTAAATACCACTCTTATCCTCTTTAAAACTAAAGAATTTGAGCTGATAATCTGCTCAAAACATATCGGCTTTACCAATTCAGAAATGTTTAAGGCTTTAGGCATTAATCATCTAAAAAAAGACCTGGTAATCGTCAAGCTGGGATATCTCACAGAAGAATTTAGAGACGATGCGGCAGTGTCCTTTATGGCTCTCAGTCGTGGCTGTACAGATGAGGTATTGAGCCGTTTGGATTATTCATATCAGTACGAATTGATTTGATTTTCCTGACTTTTTAACACAGATTTCAATTATTTTTACAAAAAGCAAAAAAAATCTTGCCATTATTTAGCAAATCATAATACTTGTTTTCTAAATTTGAATTAATAAAATGGGGGAGAAAGAATGAAATTAAAAAGCTTTATTGGAGGTGTCCATCCTAAGGATAGCAAAGAGTATTCAAAAAACTCTGCTATTGAGCCGATGGGTGTCCCAAAAAAGGTTGTGATTCCTCTATCACAGCACATAGGTGCCCCTGCTAATCCAATTGTGAAACCTGGTGATAGGGTGAAAACTGGACAATTAATCGCAGAGCCTTCTGCATTTGTATCATTAGCTATGCATTCGAGCGTGACGGGGAAGGTCACAAAGATCGATATGTTTCCGCATCCTGGCGGATATCAGTCAATGGCTATTGAAATTGAAGCAGAAGAACAAGATGAATGGGTGGACTTAGTAGACGATACTAATTATTTAGATTTACCAGTCGAAGAGATTAAAAAGCGCATTGGTGATGCGGGAGTGTGCGGTATGGGCGGAGCTGGTTTCCCAACCCTTATCAAGCTATCTCCACCTGCAGATAAGCCGATTGACACTGTGATTTTGAATGGTGTTGAGTGTGAGCCTTATTTGACTGCAGATTACCGAGCGATGCTGGAAAGAACCGATGATATTATATCAGGCTTAAAGATTATTATGAAAGTACTTGGCGCTAAGCAAGGCTATATTGGCGTTGAGAATAATAAGCCTGATGTAATCAAAAAAATGGCGAATTTATTAAAAACAGAAAAAGAACTCGATGTTGTTGGTTTGAAACTTAAATACCCACAAGGTGCAGAAAAACAGCTAATTTATGCGTGTACAAAGAGAAAGGTACCAAACAAAGGTGGCTTGCCAAGTAGCGTAGAAGTTGTTGTACAAAACGTTGGTACAGCAATCGCAATTTATGAGGCAGTGCGCTATAAAAAGCCTCTGATTGAGCGTGTGGTAACAGTAAGCGGTCAGATTGTAAATAATCCAAAGAATCTGCGAACAAGAGTTGGTACAGCCTTTTCAGAATTAGTTGAAAAGTGTGATGGTACAAAAGAAGAGATAGGCAAGATTATCTCTGGTGGTCCCATGATGGGCTTTGCATTGCCTAATCTCGATGCCCCCGTGAGTAAGACTACCTCTGGAATACTATTGTTTAGTAAAACACAGGCTAAGTCGCTTGACGAGCATGCTTGCTTACGCTGTGGACGTTGTGTTGATGCGTGTCCACTCAATCTTCTACCCAGCTTTATTGCCTCCGCAGTGAAATATAAAGATTGGGATATGGCAGAGAAGTCAGGGGTGATGGACTGCATGAAATGCGGCTCCTGCTCTTATGTTTGCCCTGCTCATATCAAGATTATTCAATGGGTTGATTTAGGTAAAAACCAAATTACCGCTATGCGTCGAGCAGCTAAATCATAATTTCCGAGCTAATTTTGTATTATTATAGAGGTATGAAATGAAAGATAAAACAATTGTAAGCAGTTCTCCACATCTACATGACGTGACTAATGTAAAGTTTGTAATGTGGAATGTCGTTATTGCTTTGCTACCTGCTTTGGTGGCAGGAATTATATATTTTGGTTTTAGGGCTTTAGAACTGACTATTTACGGTGTTGCAACAGCTGTTATTACAGAAGCTTTGATCCAAAAGCTGAGAAAAAAGCCGATCACTGTGACTGATGGTTCTGCCGTTATCACAGGTATGCTTGTAGCTTTTAATGTGCATGCAAATGTGCCTTGGTGGATAGTGGTAGTGGGCTCTGCCTTTGCTATTGCTATTGGTAAACATGCCTTTGGTGGGCTTGGTTTTAATATTGTCAATCCTGCTTTGCTGGCACGTGCCTTTTTATTGGCTTCATGGCCCACACGAATGACGTCTGGCTGGGCTGCAACAAAGTTCGGACAGATTAGCGGTATGAACCTTGAAAATGTCCCAGAAAAAGCAATGGAATTAGTCAGTAAGGCTACGCCCCTTGGTGTGGCTAATATGCTGCGAAATAAAGACGTTGTAACAACTATCGGTTATGATAATGCACATAGTATTTATACTCATTTAACAGATTACACAACGCTCACCAATCTCTTTTGGGGTAATATTGGGCAATGTATTGGTGAGATATCAGCCTTTGCCTTGCTTTTAGGCGCTCTATATTTGCTTATTCTAAATATTATTGAATGGCGTATCCCTGCATTTTATATTGGAACAGTATTCGTCTTGGTATATATCTTTGGCGGCATTGATGGTATTATGACAGCGCCACTCACCTTCCCGCTATTTCACATTTTATCTGGTGGTCTTTTCCTTGGTGCATTCTTTATGGCAACGGATATGGTGACAACCCCGATAACCAAGAATGGACGTATGATCTTCGGCATAGGAGCTGGTGTTTTGACCGTCGTAATAAGGCTTATCGGCGGTTATCCAGAGGGCGTTTCTTATGCTATTTTGATCATGAACTTATTTGTGCCCCTTATCGACAAATATACACGACCTAAGCCATTTGGGGAGGTGAAAGAATGAAAGTTTATTTACATTATGCCCTTGTGCTCTTGATAATAACTGCCCTCGCTTGTGGTATTTTGGCAATGGTAAATCAACAAACCAAGCCAATTATCGACCGTAATTTGCAAGAAGAAGAAAACAATGCAAGGGAACAAGTTATCAGCTCAGCAAAAACCTTTGAAAAACAAGAATTGAAAAACGGCAAAGTTTATTATATTGCTAAAGATGAAAAAGGCAAAGAAATAGGCTATACTTTTATTTCTTGTGGTAGAGGTTATAGCAGTGATGTGCAGATCATGGTCGGCATTGATACAAACTTTAAAATTGAAAAAATCATCATCATTCAACAAAGCGAAACACCTGGTCTCGGTGCTAACTGTATTAAGCCTGAATTTAGTGAAAAATATACTAATCTCGAATACAAAGATTTAACTGTCGACAAAGATGGTGGTAATATAAAAAGCATTACAGGTGCAACAATTACGACACGTACCGTGACCAATGCCATTAAAAAGGATGTTTATGATCTTGAAAATGAATTAGTTGGCATTACCTTTAAACAGGAGGTGAAAGATGAGCTCATTTAAAGAATTATCTAAAGGGATATTCAAAGAAAACCCCACCTTCGTACTTGTCTTGGGTATGTGCCCTACTTTGGCGGTCACATCATCTTTACAAAATGCAATAGGTATGGGCTTGGCTGCAACATTTGTCTTAGCTTTTTCAAATATTCTCATCTCATTACTCAAAGATTTGATACCCTCAAAAATAAGAATACCTGGCTATATCGTTGTAATTGCATCATTTGTCTCAATAATAGATATGGCAATGGCAGCTTATTTACCAGATTTACATAAGAGCTTGGGTATCTTTATTCCATTAATCGTTGTGAACTGCATTATCCTTGGTCGTGCTGAAGCTTTTGCCTGCAAAAATGGTGTATTTGCTTCTTTAATGGACGGCGTTGGAATGGGACTGGGCTTCACTCTCTCATTATCTGTGGTTGCCATTATCCGTGAGATATTAGGCACTGGCAAGATTTGGGAAATAGCCATTCTCCCTCAAGCATATATCAATGAACCAATGTTGGTAGCTATTTTGGCACCTGGTGCTTTTATCACTCTTGGGCTCTTAATGGCATTGATTAATATCATCAAAGACAAGAATAAAGCAGTAAAGGAGTAAGAAATGGAATATATAGCAAAAATACTAATAATGGCAGTTTCGTCCATTTTTATCAATAACTTTGTGCTGTCTCGCTTTTTAGGTTTATGCCCTTATTTAGGCGTATCAAAGAAGCTCGATTCTGCTTTTGGTATGGGAATGGCAGTGATCTTCGTGATGGCGATAGCCTCAGCTTTTACATGGCTGATCAATGCATATTTACTCATACCTACAGGTCTTGAATATTTGCAGACGATTGCCTTTATTCTCACGATTGCGGCATTGGTGCAATTTGTAGAAATGTTTATCCAAAAATCAGCTCCTGCTCTGTATAAATCTTTGGGTGTGTATTTGCCACTAATTACCACAAACTGTGCTGTACTCGGTGTAGCTGTGATAAATATTAATGATCATCTCAATTTCTTAGATAGTATTCTCAATGGATTCTTTGGCGGTGTCGGCTTTACTCTTGTCTTGCTAATGATGGCAGGAATCAGAGAACGCTTGGAAAAAGCAGAAGTCCCAAAAAGTATGCAAGGAATGCCTATTGCTCTGATCATTGCAGGCTGTATGGCTCTTGCCTTTTTAGGCTTTGCTGGACTGAAACTTGGTTAAGGAGGAAGTATGAATACAATATTAATACCTGCTCTACTAATCGGCGGTTTGGCGGCTGTCTTTGGTATAATTTTAGCCTATGCTTCAAAGAAATTCTTTGTAGAAGTTGACCCTAAAATAGATGAAATTGTCAGCATATTACCTTCAGCAAACTGTGGTGGCTGTGCCTTTCCAGGCTGTGCTGGCTATGCAGACGCAATAGTTCAAAATGGTGCCGCTGTCAATCTTTGTGCTCCTGGTGGCGAAGAAGTTGCCAAAAAAATCGCTGCGATTATGGGTGTCAGTCTGACGCCAAAAGAGAGAGATATAGCCGTGATTCATTGCCAATCAGGCGGCTATAATAATACCGCTTTCAAATTTGAATACAAGGGCATAAATAGCTGTCGTTCTGCTGCGACAATCGCTGGGGGACCTAATCAGTGTATCTGGGGCTGCGTATTTCAATATGACTGTGTGAAGGCTTGTCAATTCGACGCTCTACATATTACAGAAGATGGCATGAAAGTAGTAAATGAAGATAATTGCACAGGCTGTGGCGCATGTGTAAAGGCTTGCCCACGCTCTTTGATCGAGCTCGTGCCTATCAGCAAGAGAGTTCATATTCTCTGTTCAAGCCGCGATAAGGGACCTATTGCCAAGAAATCATGTGGCAATAACACTGCGTGTATCGCTTGCGGGCTCTGCGTAAAGAATTGTCCAACACAGGCAATTACCATTGTGAATAATCTTGCAATAATTGATTATAGCAAGTGCATCAATTGCGGTATTTGTGCATCTGTATGCCCTACAAAGGCTATTGAAGATAGGATGCTTCCACGTAAAGAAGCGTTTATCCACGAAGATCAGTGTATCGGCTGCACGATATGTGCTAAAAAGTGCCCTGTTCAAGCAATTAGTGGTGAACTAAAACATCCTCATAAAGTCGATCCTAAGCTCTGTGTAGGCTGTGAGGTTTGCGTGAAAGCCTGCCCAAAGAATGCAATTGAAATGGTTGAAAAAGGGAGTACAGTCGCTTTAGCTAAAGAAAATTAAGCAATATATTTAAATTAGAAATTAGCCCAGCAGCAATGTTGGGCTTTTTTTTAAACAACACCTTTTGGTCCTCACTTCGTTGCGTGTGCCTACAGCTTCGCCCCGTGACTTCTGAATCACTCTTTCACACATCTATGCCACTGTATGTTTCTGAATAATAACCTTACTCAGAAAACAATTAAAAGCAGGATAAAAAAACAACACCCTCTATATATATAGGGCTTACAAAATGGTGTTTTTCGAAAGCTATTTTCATCCAAAACGGCAGATGCCTACTACAAGCGGGTTTAGGGGTGATTTTTTTACAAACAATGGCAACACATCTTTTGGTCCTCGCTACGCTACGGGTGAGGAGCTTTCACATTCGTGAAAGGTTTTTTTTAAAGGTAGCCAGCAGTGAAGCGAAGCATGCGATTTCGTCGGTTTTCTGACGAGCGCAGCTCGCCCCTACATTATTTAAACTTGCTGACGAGCAAAGCTCGCCCATACATTATTTTAACTATCTGACGAGCAAAGCTCGCCCCTACATTATTTAAACTATCTGACGAGCACAGCTCGCCCCTACATTATTTTAAAAGACCATATTTACTGACAAAGCAGCTTTGTAGGCATTTGCACTTTCTGGCTGATAAGTGACAGTCGCACCAAGATCGCAAGAATTTACTACCCTTACTTTGCCTTCAAGGGACACTAAGAAACTCGATTTATTTAGCACAAAAAACGAGGCGAATCCATGTACAGAGTTATTTGGTAGCGAGATACTTGATTTTGTATCATAAAAGGCAGTAGTTGAAGAAAAAGTAAATTGCTTGCCGCTATACTTAGTCTTTTGAACCAAAGCAAAGCCCTCTTTTTCTTCATCTTGACTATATACCTTATCGCTTATCAAATAGCACTTTACTTGATGGCTGAGCCGTTGTTTTGGAAATATATCATTGATGATAGAAAGGTAGTTTCTGCGTTTGAGAGTCATCTCATTTTGATAGGAGAGATCGCTTTTACGGTGATTAGCGAGCAGAGAAAGCCGATAATCTTGGCTAAAAGGATAGCTCAGTCTGATCTTATTTACCGTGCCCCTCTTAGTTAAATCATCTTTTCCTTCGGGCTGGCTATAGATAAAATTATCAGTAAAGAGCTCAATCTGCAGCTTTTTTATCTCGGTATTGAATAGGCTATAAATGCCCTTTTCATTTCTAAAATCGGCTCTGACACTGTATGGTGTGGCATAATTTTCTGGAAAATACTTTTGATAATCACGATATCCTATTTTCAAAGAATGTGCTTTATTATGCCACAGAGTCTCAATATGATAAGCATCTTTCTCGTGTGCAAATGCGTATTCATAGCGCAGCGCCAAATAATCATTAAAGAATTGACCATATTGGCTAAAGGTCTGATTTTTTTGTTTGAGATTAGCATCAGAAAACTCATTAGCAAAATCTTGCCAAAGTACATTTGCCCCGATTAAGTATTGCTTTTCTTTATACTCAGAGATGAGCCCAAAGGCTTTTACATGGCTATTTACGAGAGAGATATTCTCGTCATTACCCGTCTTGACAATTGTCTTGATACGCCCTAAAGAGTCAGCTTTAAAGCTAAAAGGGCTTATCGAAACAAATGGCAGAAAAGAGGTATTTTTCACATTTATTTTAGTTGCAATGCCATTGAGATAAACATATTTCGTGCGGCTCAAATCTTGTTTTACCCGCGACTCTTGCAGCTTATAGACCGTTTTACTACGAAAAAAAGGAGACGAACCAAAGAGCAAAGAATTGCCAGAATTGATAGAAAAAGCGCCTACATGTACAGATTCTTTCATCTTGCTGTTCGTATAGCTGGCACTGAGTTTATAAAAGTCAAAGCGCAGAGGATCATGAGGAACATTTTCAGCGACCACGCTCATCCTCATTTCTTTATTCTGCATATTCAGCTTTTGATAATAATAATCTTCCTTCGTTTTGCTGATCAGAGTATAGCTTTTGATGTTTGTAGAGTATCTTTGCGGCAAATTAAAGCGAAGCCTATTCTTTATCATCTCAATTTTTTCATCATTAAGCATAGTCTGCAAAACAGCAATCGAATCAATCGGCTTTTGCACTCTATATTCAATAATTTTATCTATTTCAAGATCAGAAAAGATTGAAGAGTCTATCAGCTCATCCCTTGAAATCTGATTGATATAAATAGGCGTATCTATCCATGCCTCAAAGTAATAGGACTCCTTTTCATAAAGTTCACTATCATAGATTAACTCGTCATCGAGTTGACCTAAAAGCAAAAAAGGCATGAGAATCATCATTATCAATAAAAAATATCTAATCATAATAATTAACTCTTGCAGAATGAGAGAGAAAAGTCAATAGATTTATACATGATTTTACAATTATCTACTTGACAAGCAATAATCTTTTTTATATATTGCCATAAAAGAGAGAGGTGATCGGCAAAAATGAAGATTTTGATTATACAATTAGCAAAAATGGGAGACTTGATTCAGAGCTTTCCACTGATAAAAGCCCTACAAAAGGGTGTCGCCAAGCCTGAAATTTATGTCTTGCATAGTGAAATATTCTCAGACGTGCTTTCTCTCATCGACTGTGTAAAGCCATTGCCTGTCAATCTCGACCTGCTGGCAGCGCATGAAGATGAGCAGTTTCTGCTAAAAGATAGCGACTATGCTGAACAAATGTTTGAGACATTAAAAGGCTTTGATTATGTGATAAATTTAAATGGCACAGCTCTGGCAAAAGCGATCATATCACGTGTACAAAGTCCGCATAAGAAGGGCTTTGCCTCTGGTAATGAGCATGATGAAAAGTGGCTGAAATATATTATATCTTTTATGAAAAATAGGGAGCTGGCAAGTTTTAACCTTGTAGATATTTTTTTAAAGCTCAATCCCTTTGACAATGCGTATCTGCCAGAAAAAGAGAGCAGAGTTGAAGCTAAAAAGCAAATTGCCTTACAATTGGGCTCCCGCAATTCTAAGCGTCACCCTTTGATGAGCGACTTTGCCAAGATTGCTAATCGACTAATTGAAAATGGCTATCAAATCGTATTAACTGGCGTGCAGAGCGAACTGGTGCTATATGAAGAATTTATCCCCTTAATTGGGCAGAGAGAGAAGATTTTCAATAAAATTGGGCAGACCAGCTTGCAAGAATTGTATCACATTCTCGATCAATCGGAGTATTTGATTAGCTCAGATACAGGAACCATGCACCTTGCTTCATTGACGAACTGTCGTGTTTTTGCCCTCTTTTTTGGTTCAGCTTATCCCTATGAGACGCTTGCTTATAAGGCGGACACGCTTGTTTATTTCCCTGATCATGCACAGATTTCTTGCTATCCATGCGCTGAACTGACCCCCTGCCCCAATAAATTCATTTGCAAGGCATTTGCCGCTGAAATTGTAACAGACTGGATATTGCATAAAAAAGAAAATAAAGCGCTGTATAAGGCTGTTTTTGACCCTCTTGGGCAGTATTTAGTGCCCCTTGTCAGATGCACCCCGAAAGATTATCAACTCTATGCCTTACTTTGGAGAATCGCCAGTGCAAGATATTTTTTGCAAAAAGAAACCAGCTTAGCTGACTACCTGCAGTACTTTTTATTTACTGATGAGCAATTAGCAAAGGCGAGCCAGCTTATCCAGAGAGAAATGAGCATCGCCAATCTAACCAAAGAAAAGGGCATAAATATAAATGAGCTGAGTGATAATTATCAATTTCTCAGCCCCTTACTAATCTTTAATTTGTTTTGGCAAGTCTTTGCTGAATTTGCCGCTATTTTTAAAAGTCAATTGCCTCTAAGAGTCGACCATCCTGAAAGATAAATAGCTGCTCTTTTGTTTTCTTATTAGTGAGAATTACCTCATAGGTGTGCGGGCTGGTAAAGATCTCTATCTTATAATTCTTTGCTTGATAAGGGTAGTCAAAGTCCAACTCTTTAAGTGTCTTAGCATACTTTTTATTGTTCATAAAATACTGCTTTTGTGCATAATAAATTTGCCTAAGTAGAACCTTATCGAGTTCCTTCGTACTCAACTGAAAGTCAATCTCAGCAGCCTCTTCACTCACTTCTTGCGCAAAAAACTGCACATACCCCCATTGCTCAGGATAATGCATAGCAATTAAGCCCTGCGGCGACCATGTCCAATTATACTCTGGCAGAGGGTTTCCAGACTGCAAATCACGACGTTTCTGATAGCCAGTGCCCTCTTTATCCAAATCATAATGCACACGTGAAAAGTTCACACGCCAGATCTCCTCATTCTTTGGCGGAGCAGGCTTGTGAGCGCATTCTGCCAAAACAGACCAGGGGATAGCGATTTCCACGCCCCAGCCCCGATCTTCATCGCTATTATCATTGATTGTTCCATCGAGATGAACCGCACTTTGCAAGCCCTTGATATCCCACGCATTAACCGCCACTTGTGCACGATCACGATAGGGTTTGAGGACCAATAAATCCCAAATAGTATTAAAAGCATTCACTTCGAGCTCATAGTAATCATGTGTATCACCATCTGGGTCGATAAAAATCTCAAAGTCATTATCATGAAAGATCACTGCATCACGCTCTGTGAGAGTTGCCCAGAGATCTTTATCTTCCAAATATGCATAGAAGTAAAAATATTCGTCATCATAGAGCATCTTTACTTGGGTATTGTAAAAAGGCTGTGGCTTAAGCTTACCTTCGATATCGATAAAAGGCTCTGTCCAACGTGCCTTCTGCCATGCGGGCTCATTCATTTGCCCATCAATATCCATCTTCTCTGCCGCACGATAACAAGCATAATACTTGGGAGTTATTTGATATGCAGGCACAGGAAAATGCTCTGCAAAGATTGCGCTCAAGCAGATGATAAAAGCGAGTGTGATTATTATCTTTTTCATTAAAAACCTCATAATTTATTATTCTACGCAGTGAAATCTCTTCCTCACCACGCCTCTCTTATTGATTTTTCAGGCAAAATTCTGCCACGGACACAACAGTATCGGCGGCGCCATAGTAGATTAGAATCTTGGCATCATCTTTTAAAAAGCCTTCACTATCATAGTCAAAAGATACCATACCACTGGGAAAGACGACATTTGGCACTTGCCCCGTGAGCTCGTATAATTCACGTGGCTCGAGTATATTATATTTCCCACGATCTAAGACATTTTCAGGGTTTTCCAGGTCTAATAGGCTATACCCTGCTTGGTAGATATTTGCTGAGGCAAAGTGAGTTGCAACGCCGTGGTATATGTGCAGCCACCCGTTCTTTGTCTTCAGTGGTGGAGGACCCGACCCGATAAGCTCATCCCAATAATGTGGTCTGCCGCTGAATAAATCAGAGACTTTTTCCCATTTTATTAAGTCAATTGATCTTGAAACGATGATGGTTGATCCCGTCTTTGTGCCATTAGCCAAGACATGTTGATTGGGCCGTTCTAATCTGTAAAAATAGCCATTTATCAATTCTGGAAACAATACTCCATTGCGTACATCGGGCTCAGAAACATAGTCTATAAAGTCTAATGTGTCAAAATCACTTGTGGTAAATAAGCCCAAAAAGCATCCTTGCGAGGTGTCGATGGCACAAAGTATATAAAACTTACCTTGAATTTTCGTTATGCGTGGGTCATAAATATGGTAAATTTTTCTCTCAGTAGACTCTGTTAAACCCTTGATTATCACTGGTTTTGTCGAGACAGTGAAATTATATCCATCAGCAGAGATTGCCTTTACCAAAAGTGTCTCGCGCCCTCTATTTTGCACACGTAATAGTAAAACGACTTTATTTTCAAAGATCACTGCTCCAGGGTTAAAGACAGAGGATACATCCTTTAGTTCTGGCAGCTCTGAGACGATGTTTAGGCGGCTGATAATAGGGTTTTTCTCATATCTTTTCATAGTAAACTCCTAATGAAATATGCTGGCGCTGATGCCCCAAGTATTTGTCCATTTATCATGTAAAGAGCGGCAGTATGAGATATTAAATACGTATTGTTTAAAGGAAAATAAATTATCTATTTGATGAAATTGATGACTTGCACTGCGCTTATCAAAATGACCACCTAATGTACTGGTAAATTGATAATTATAGCCAAAACTATTGATCGATTGAATAGAGTATGGTCCATAGATATTTGCATAAGCTGTGAGCATCGCTGATGTCTTTTTCTCGCTATCATTGAGGCGATTAAGATCAGCTAAAATAGTGTAAGAATCCGAACTAAAAGCAAAGCCTGCATTGATTTGCGTCAACTCTTCCTTTTTTTCAGTAGCTTTATATTCACAAAAGCCAATAGAGGCAAAAGGCTCAATTCGGTATTTATTAAAATAGAATTGCTTTGATGCTGTGAAGAGAGTGCCAAAAGCATTTTCATCTTCTGGAAAATTATCTTTATTGCTTTTTATCAAGTGAAATTGACCATCGACTGTGAGGAAGAAATACTTGTTTTTAATATCGAGTGAATAGGTGTTTGCAGCAACTTTCGAGTCTTGCAATCTACTGTTCGCATAAATCTCCATTTCAAGTGCACCCATATCCACATACTGTTTGAGTTTTTGATTGAGAACGTCATTATTTTCTTTATTAAAGGACAGCTCAGTTAAGAATAATGGTTTAATTTTCACGATATTTTCATTCTTTTTATTCTCGTCAGTTTGGGCTTTTTTCAGTTCATTATTTATAATATTATAACGATAAAAATCTCCCAAAGAATAGTAAGATTGCGCCAGTTTTAATTTGCATAATATTGCAGTATTCTCATCTGTGCGGCTATCATCTATAATGCTTTTTAGCAGAGAGATAGCATTAAGCCTATTTGACTTGCGTTCCAAAGAACTGGCAATGATAAAGGCGATCAAAGGGTCATTGTCGGTGTTGTCTAATGCTAAATTTCTCAAAGAAATAACATCATTATCACTACCAGTATAATTAAGTACTGCCAAGAGATTAGTCCATGCTTTTATATTGTGAGGGTCATCCAAGAGGACAATCATGAACTGATCAGCTGCGTCATCATACTGATATTGTTCGACATAAATTTGGCCTAATTCAATTCGCTCAGCCACATCATCAGGGAAGTTTTTGAGATACTCAAGCTTATTTTGAATTAAATCCTGCATTTCATATGCTGACAGTGTACACGCCACGAGTACTAATAAAACTACAATTAATCTTTTAATAATGAAGTCCTCCCTAAAAGTATTTTTTCAATTGCTGCACCATAGATTTGATGTTCTATTGCCAGCACTTTTTTACCAATTTCTTCTGGCGACTGACAATCGGTGATATCAACGCTTTGCTGCATGATGATATCTCCTTCATCGTAATTCTTATTGACATAATGCACAGTTGCTCCAGAAATCTTTTCTCCTGCTGTGAAAACGGCATTATGGACATTTGACCCGTACATACCTTTGCCCCCGTATTTTGGTAATAGTGCAGGGTGAATATTGATGAGCGGGGTGTTTATTGTATCTAAAAATTGTTCTGAAAGTTTTCTCATAAAACCAGCCAAAACGATTAAGTCGCATTGTCTTTCTTTGAATAATTCCAATAAAAAAGAATTAATTTTGCTTTTACCATCATAAAAAATAGTTTCAATATTGAGGCTTGCGCAATATTCTTTGATTGGAGGGTCTTGCTCGGTAATCAAAACAAAATCTACAACAATTGGCAATTTCTTATCATTGATATACTGGTAAATTGCCTTAAAGTTAGAGCCACGGCTGTGCCCCGATGTTAAAACTGCTATTTTGAATAATCCTGTCATGAATAGTCTCCTCTTTATCAAATTGCCTCTAAAAACAAGTTTAAATAAAATAGATATTTTAGCAAGCTTTTTTGCTTATTCTTTTTGTTATTTTATTAACAACACACCTTTGGTCCTCGCTACGCCTAATGTAGGGGCGAGCTGTGCTCGTCAGCCCCCCAAAAAAATAATGTAGGGGCGAGCTGTGCTCGTCAGCATGTTAAAATAATGTAGGGGCGAGCTTTGCTCGTCAGCATGTTAAAAAATAATGTAGGGGCGAGCTGTGCTCGTCAGTCTTTGGTCCTCGCTTCGCTGCGGGTTAGGTACTTTACTTCGTAAAGGTTAGGTACATT